>JAUMCS010000012.1:17072-26513 GCA_032122355.1 Burkholderiaceae bacterium | reverse complement strand
CGAGCCGCACGATTTTCGGTTTCCAATATATCTAATGCTTCTTGAGCATTAACTGATACCACACCTTGAGGCTTGGTTACAAGGCTCGCAGCTTTTTTCGCCGTTTTCTGACACTGGCCTTTTTTTGCAGTTGACGAAGTACCTTGACGAGTTGAATTAGCAGAGTTTCCTTGAACGATGCAGAAATCAATTTTGCGGCCATCCAAATCGACTCGGGTTACTTGTACGTGTACAAGCGAACCTACGGTAAAACGCACGCCGGTGCGCTCGCCACGAAGCTCTTGACGGACTTCATCAAAGCGATAGTAATCTGAGCCCAATTCGGTGATGTGAACCAAGCCTTCTACATACAACTCATCGAGTTGAACAAATAAACCAAAACCCGTTACCGCGCTAACCGTACCTGCGAATTCCTCTCCCAAACGATCGCGCATATATCGACATTTCAGCCAAGCCTCCACATCGCGCGAGGCTTCATCGGCTCTGCGCTCAAAGGCGCTACATTGTGCGCCAGCGAGCTCCCATTGCTCTTGATCAACACCACTCCCCCCAGCTGCACCTTTTATTTTGGGAATAAGAAGCTTAGCTTGCCCATCACCAGCAGCACACTTCAATCGATAACGTTTGCCTTGCAAGATCGCTTTGATGACTCGGTGAACTAACAAATCAGGGTAGCGCCGTATGGGGCTGGTAAAGTGAGCATAAGCCTCGTAGGCCAGACCAAAATGCCCCGAATTCACAGCGGTGTAAATAGCCTGCTGCATCGAACGCAACAACATCAATTGAATTTGCTGCGCATCTGGCCTATCCCTCACGGCCTGAGAAATAGCCTGAAATTCAGCTGGCTTAGGCGTATCACTCACACTCAAACCCAACCCTAATGCACGCAAATAATTTTGTAACGTGACACGTTTTTCAGGGGTTGGGCCTTCATGCACACGAAACAGAGCCGGATGATCGGCAGACTCAATGAAATCAGCCGCACACACATTCGCAGCCAACATCGCTTCTTCAATCAATCGGTGTGCCTCATTGCGTGTTCGAGGCACAATACGCTCAATGCGGCCATTGGCATCGCACACAATCTGAGTTTCCGTGGATTCAAAATCTATGGCCCCACGCGCTGAGCGTCGCTTGAGCAAAGCTCGATAGACTTCATGCAAATGTAGCAAATGCGTCATCAAACCTAAATTTTGTAAGCGATTAGCTTCTAGGCCACGGCTATTTGTTAAGGCTGCACCCACCTCGGTGTAGGTTAAGCGAGCATGAGAACACATGACAGCAGGGTAAAACTGATAACCGACTACTTCACCTGCTTCATCCACCACCATGTCACAAACCATACACAGCCTATCTTGGTGTGGATTCAAGGAACATAAACCATTAGAGATTTTTTCCGGCAACATAGGTATCACCCTTCGAGGGAAATAAACCGACGTTGCCCGCTCAAAAGCATCCATATCCAACGCTTTACCTGGCTTTACATAATGGCTAACATCCGCAATAGCTACCACCAAACGCCAACCCGAAATGGCCTTTTTACCTCGACCTAATTGAATGGGCTCACAGTAAACAGCATCATCAAAATCACGAGCATCCTCACCATCAATGGTAACCAGCGGCACATCGGTTAAATCAATTCTTCCGCGACGATCAATGGCTCGAATTTTTTCAGGTAGTGCCGCTGCTTCCTCTAACGCTTGTGTGCAAAACAGGTGCGGCACCTCGTACTTGCGCACCGCAATTTCAATTTCCATACCCGGGTCATCTACTTCACCCAGTACCTCCAATATGCGCCCAATAGGCTGAGTATGCAACGAAGGAGTTCCCAGCAACTCAACTGAAACCACTTGTCCCACCTGAGCCGTGCCCAGGGAGTTTTTTTCGATCTGGATATCTTGACTAAAACGGTTGTCTTCTGGAGCCAGTAACCAAGTTCCCGATTCACAAAGCAACCGACCAATAATAGGACGTTTTCGCCTTTCGAGAATAGCCATTACACGGCCTTCCGGGCGACCACGACGATCTGTGCCCGTTAAACTCACGCGCAATCTATCACCATGCATTACCGCCCGCATTTCTTCAGAGGGCAAATAAATATCCGGTGCATCCGTTTCTGACAACACAAAGCCGTGCCCATCGCGGTGCGCTTGAACAATGCCCTCCACTTCGGATTTGCGACTACTTTCCTTCGTCGAAATGGGCAATTGTGTGGTGAAATTGGCTTTTTTGATGGTATAGTCCTTGATTAATTGCTTGCGCTTATGTTGCCCAGGTGGCGGAATTGGTAGACGCACTAGTTTCAGGTACTAGCGGGTAAAACCGTGGAGGTTCGAGTCCTCTCCTGGGCACCAACCTTAGCACAAGTTTATGATTAGCACCAGAATCACTAAACACTTAATCTGCACTTCCTTTAAAAGGATGGCGCAGTAAAATCGTGTGATCACGATCTGGCCCCGTTGAAACCATATCAATCGGCGCCCCAATTATTTGTTCAACACGCTGTAAGTAATCTATTGCGTTAGCGGGCAATTTCTCCCATTGTGTAATACCTGCGGTACTTTGTGTCCAACCGGCAAAACGCTCATAAATAGGCTTACAAGCACTGATATCATCAGCATCCAGCGGCAATATATCAACCGTCTGTCCATGCAGCTCATAACCCGTGCAAACCATAATTTCGGTCAAACCATCCAGCACATCCAGTTTGGTCAAGCATAAACCAGAAACTCCATTGATAATGACAGCCCGTTTCAGTGCTGCGGCATCTAACCAGCCACAACGGCGCGCTCTGCCCGTTACAGTGCCACGCTCTTGTCCAACAGTTGATAAATGGTGACCTACTGTACCAGCTTCATCCATAGGCAACTCAGTGGGAAACGGCCCGGAACCAACTCGAGTAGTATAGGCCTTGGTAATACCTAAAACATAGTGCAATTGATCAGGCCCCACACCTGAACCTGCAGCGGCATTACCCGCCACACAGTTACTTGAAGTCACATAGGGGTAGGTGCCATGATCAATATCCAGCAACGTTCCTTGTGCACCCTCGAATAAAACATTTTCACCACGCTGCCCCGCCTCATAAATGAGCCGACCCACGTCAGCCATCATAGGTTTGATTTGTTCAGCCAAAGCCATAGCTTGCTCGTAAAGAGGCGCAAAAGCCAAGGGCTGACCCTTTAAATAGCCGGTTAATGCATGGTTATGCAAATCGAGTAACTCTTGCAGTTTACGCGCAAAACGCTCAGGATGTTTCAGATCTTGCACACGTAGTGCTCGGCGAGCGACCTTATCTTCATAAGCTGGGCCTATGCCCTTGCCCGTTGTACCAATTTTACCTGCCCCACTGGATTCACGCATAGCCTCTCGGGCGCGGTCAACCTCTACGTGATAAGGCAAAATCAATGGGCATGATTCACTGATAAACAAACGGGAACGAACTTCCAAGCCAATGGCTTCAAGGCGGCTAATTTCTTGTAACAAATGAATAGGGTCTACCACTACACCATTACCAATAAAGCATTTCACGCCATCACGCATAATGCCACTGGGTATGAGCTGTAGCGCAGTTTTAACACCATTGATCACCAACGTATGACCGGCATTGTGACCACCCTGGAAGCGGACGACAGCGTGCGCATGATCGGTCAGCCAATCAACCACTTTTCCCTTACCTTCATCACCCCACTGGGTACCCACCACCACCACATTATGGCCACGCAATTGTTGGGATTGTTCTTGTATTTTCATCGTTTACCTATCTCTAACTAATCCATAACAAAAAATCAACACTTAAATCAAAAGTTACGCTGACTTGGGTTGCAACACCCAGGAACCGTTGAGATTGGTCAAAACCGAATCAAAATCAAATTCCTGAGTTTCATGCTCATGGCCGGGCAAAGTACACACTACGGTATGTCCCTGAAGACGTAAGGCCCGAATTTTCTCACGCAGTACTTCATCATCAGACCATGGTGCCTGAATCGCGGAACAAGGCACATGAGATGGGCACGCTTCAATCAGATTTTTGATATCCAAACTGAAACCAACGGCTGGACGATTTCGTCCGAAAGCAGCACCCACGTGGTCATATCGCCCGCCACGAACCAGAACCTGGCTGTGGTGCTCACTCATTAAACTGTAACGCACACCACTGTAGTAGCCATATCCACTCACATCCGAGCCATCAATTCCGATTCGAACATCTGGGTGGACCCTTTGTAAATGGAGCACCAAAGTAATTAACTCAGCCCAGGTTTCGGGTGTGATGAAGTCACTCAGGCCAAGCGGCAAGACATCAATACCACCATACAACTGAGCCAGCGCTAACAATGCTTTGGCTGCGGGTGCCTCTGAGATATAGCCATGCGCATATAACCATTCTTTGATACCCGCTTGATCTTTGATGGCAAGAAACTGTGCCAAATGCGCTTGTTGCTCGGGGTTCTGGGTGAGCGCATGAATAACAGCCTTAGGTATCCGCACATCGGTAAGGTCCACCACAATGTCTTTGACGCCAGCAAATTTCAATACATCAATTGCGAGCTCCAGAGCCTCAAGGTCTGCCTCAAGGCCACTATGGCCGTAAATTTCGGCCCCAAATTGCAGGGGTTCTCGGCTAGCCCATGGGCCAGCGGGCAAGGTGTGTAAAACGGGGCCACAGTAGCATAAGCGGGTTACGCTGGTGCGATTCAGAATATGGGCATCTATACGTGCCACCTGGGGCGTGGTATCAGGACGTATGCCTAAGGTTCGGCCTGATAACTGATCTACCAACTTGAATGTTTGCAAATCTAAATTGGGCCCACCACCTGAATGCAAAGATTCAAGGTACTCCAACACGGGCGGAATGACCAACTCAAAGCCATAACGCCCTGCTTGATCAATTAATGAACGCCTCAGATTTTCAATACGCCGCGCCTGTGAAGGCAAAACATCCGCCAAATGCTCAGGCAATAACCATGCAGAGCTCATAAACACCATTTCGATAAACAAAACATTTTAACGCTGACTCGCGCCTGCCGAACCACTGCCCCGCATGGCCTTGAAAAATTCTGAGCTGGGATCAATGACCATTAGATCGGATTTGTTACGGAATGTCGCACGATATGCTTCCAAACTACGGTAAAACTGCGCGAATTGAGGGTCACGACCGAAAGCTTCTGAGTAAATGAGAGAGGCCTTGGCATCGCCCTCACCCTTAATCACCTGCGCATCGCGATATGCTTCTGCCACAATCACCTCACGCTGTTTATCGGCAGCCGCTCGAATTTTCTCAGCCTCAGCAGCACCTTGAGAACGCAACTCATTAGCCACTTGCTTGCGCTCGGACTCCATGCGCCGGTAGACTGAGTCTGTGATATCCGCCACAAAATCGACTCGCTTGACACGAACATCGATAATTTCGATCCCAAAAGATTTAGCCTCTTCCCGTAAACGATCACGCACACCCGTCATGACTTTATCGCGCTCATCGGCTAAAACACCGCTAACCGTTCTGCGCGTAACTTCTTCGTTGAAAGCTGCCTGCACAACCGGAGATAACCGGTTTTCCAAATTACGTATATTGGTACCATTGTTACGAATAAATTGTCGAGGCTCAGCAATACGCCATTTAACCAACCAGTCAATAATCAAGCTCTTCTTTTCAGCCGTGAAAATGGGACGGGTTTCAGGGCTATCTAAACTTTGGATACGCCGGTCTAGAAACACCACATTTTGCAAAGGTGGAGGCAGTTTGACTTTCAATCCTGGTTCGGTGATAACTTCTTTGATTTCACCCAGCGCATAAACCACGGCCAGTTGACGCTGATCCACGACAAATAAAGTCGATGCCAACAGCATTAATGCAGCGATCAAACCAACGATGATAAGACCAATTTTATTCATTGCTTGTTATCCTTCGAATTAACGAGATTCACGGTCGCGATTGCGCTGACCATCGCGAGAGCGGCTGTCAGGAGCCGCTGCAGGCAAGGTATTAGCAACCTCAGGTGCAACCACAGAAGTGGTATTAGCGGCAGCAGCGATTGAATTGCCATTGATTGATTGTTGTAATAGCTTTTCTAAAGGCAAATAAAGTAAGTTGGAGCCATTGCGATTTTCAACGTAAACCTTGCTGACATTTTGATAAATTTGCTGCATAGTCTCAAGATACAAGCGATCACGTGTTACGGCTGGAGCCTTTTGATACTCGGTCAACACCGCACGGAAGCGTTGTGCATCCCCTTGCGCCTGAGCTATGACGCGAGAACGATAGCCCTGAGCCTCTTCATTCAAGCGCGCAGCCGTTCCCTGCGCTTTAGGAATGACATCGCTGGCATACGCTGAACCTTCGTTTTTCAAACGATCACGATCGGCACCCGCCTTGACCGCATCGTTAAAAGCTGCCTGCACTTGGTCAGGGACCTGTACGTTTTGCACATTCACATTGGCCACCACAATACCTGCGTTCAAACGATCCAACTGAGCTTGAACTGATTTCACCAAATCAGCTGCAATGGCATCACGTTGCTCATACAACACTTGATCTACGCGGCTTTTACCCACAATTTCACGCACAGCCGATTCACTGGCCTGAACCACTGCCTCATCGGGGTTGCGATTTTCAAATAAATAGGCTCGTGCGTCTTTAAGGCGATATTGAACGGTAAATCGTATATCCACAATATTCTCATCTTGCGTCAACATCGAAGAGTCACGCAGCCCTGTGGATGCAGCAACCGCACTACGCCCCACTTCAACTGAGCGTAATTGAGTCACAGAAACGGTTTCGTGTGATTGAAAAGGATAGGGAAAGCGCCACTGAAAACCTGCTTCGGCAGTGTGGCTATACTTACCAAATGAAGTAACCACTGACTGACTTCCTTCTTGCACAATAAAAAAGCCGCTTCCTAGCCACAACAAAGCCAAAATAGCGCCAATAATGCCTATTCCAATGCCAGCACCTTTGATATCTGGCCCACCAGCATCTCCGCCTTGTCGGCCATTGCCAGGGCCTTGGGTGCTATTATTTTTGTTAGCCCCCAGCAGTTTAGATAACTTACGGTTGAAATCGCGCCATAGCTCATCTAAGTCTGGTGGACCTTGATTGCGTCCACCATCGCTAAGTAGAATGTCAGGCCCTGCCGTTTTACCCGTGACTTTGCGAAACCCATGGTGATAAAAACACGAACGAGCATACAAAATCATTCGCACAACAGCCACAAAAATAAACCTCACGAATGCTACCCATACTTGGGATAACAATATCAGGGCTGACAGTGAAAAGTATCGCATGGTCATAAACACCTATGGTTGTGAATCTCGCAAAGCCTCGATTGTGCCTTGCTCTGGGAAAGTAGGAGAAAGTTCAGGGGTATTAACCGCTGATTGGGCAAAATGCGCAATCATTTCCCTCAAGGCATCCAAACCGTGGCCTTGAGCTGCACTAATAAAAATGCGATGGCATTCTATACCACCAGGTCGCTCGAATTGGTCCACCATGATTCGTGGCATCAAGCTGGGCTCTAAAGTGTCAATTTTATTCATTACCACTACTTGTGGAATGTGTTGAGCACCAATTTCCGAGAGCACTCGCTCAACCTCTGCCATTTGCTCCATCACTTGGGGGTTTCCTGCATCCACCACGTGTAACAGAAGATCCGCTTCTGCTGCTTCTTGCAGAGTTGCCTCAAAGGCTTCTACCAACTTATGAGGCAAATCACGAATAAATCCCACCGTATCCGATAACGAGACCGCACAACCGGCCCGCGCAAGCCATAGATTGCGAGTAGTGGTGTCCAGTGTGGCAAAAAGTTGGTCAGCGGCATAAGCTTTGGCTTTCACTAATGCGTTAAACAGTGTACTTTTACCCGCATTGGTATACCCTACCAATGAAACCCGAAATACTTGATTGCGCTGGCGCATACGCCGCTGAGTGTTGCGCTGGCGTTTGACCTTAGCCAAACGCGCTACCAGAGATTTAATACGCTCTCCTATCATGCGACGATCCAGCTCAATTTGTGCCTCGCCAGGGCCGCCACGCGTACCGATACCGCCCCGCTGTCGCTCAAGGTGACTCCAGCGACGTACCAAGCGAGAGGATAGGTACTGCAGGCGCGCCAATTCGACTTGTAACTTGCCTTCATGGCTTTGCGCACGATCAGCAAAGATTTCTAGAATCAACGCAGTACGATCAGCCACGGGCACGCCCAAAACACGCTCCAGATTACGCTGCTGAGCCGGCGATAAAGCCTGATCAAATAGCACGGCCTGGGCTTGGTGCTCTTGTACTAGAACTCGAATTTCCTCAGCTTTACCGGAACCGATGAACAAGGCTGGATCAGGCGAATGGCGACGGGCTATGAC
The DNA here is from genome assembly GCA_032122355.1 of Burkholderiaceae bacterium. Taxonomy (GTDB): domain Bacteria; phylum Pseudomonadota; class Gammaproteobacteria; order Burkholderiales; family Burkholderiaceae_C; genus RFTU01. The sequence goes on along the minus strand of JAUMCS010000012.1, from coordinate 18,161 downwards.
CCTTGCCACGGGTAGATCACCTGCTGATTCAGCCAAATGCGCTAATTCATCTAGCTGGTCGTCAAAACCAACAGAATGACCAATATCGACACCTACTAAAATAACGGCAGGTCCTTCCAGCGGTGCCGGCGACCCTAAAGCAGCTGGCATGAGGCCTAGGACTCGCTAGAGGAACTGAATGAATCAGGCGCTACAAAATTGACAGCGCGAGCGGGTACAACTGTTGAAATAGCGTGCTTATAGACCATTTGCGTAACAGTATTGCGTAACAACACCACATATTGATCGAAAGAATCAATTTGGCCTTGCAATTTGATGCCATTGACCAAGTAGATGTTGACTGGTATTTGCTCTTTGCGAAGCTGATTCAAAAATGGATCTTGAAGAAGTTGGCTTTTGTTATTCATCACGATATCTTCCGTGTTAGTGGGATTGACATTTAATTATTGTTGACTCTGACCCTCAACGGTACCACAAACCACTGCTCATGGAGGTGATTATGCTTAACTTTACTTATCCGTAAAGGGATTGTGTGATATTTTGAATTCAATACGCATGGGTGTGCCCACCAGTTTGAAATGCTCACGAAACCGCCCTTCCAAATACCTTTTGTAGGATGCAGTCACGTGCTCTAAGGAGTTACCATGTATAACCACAATCGGCGGATTCATGCCCCCTTGATGAGCGTAACGGAGTTTGGGGCGAAAGGCGCCTGCACGTTTAGGTGCTTGATGTTCCACGGCTTCTTGCAAGAGGCGCGTAAGTACCGGCGTAGAAAGCTTGCGTGTTGCAGAGTCATGGGCCCTAGCAATGGCCTGCCAAAGTGGGCCTAATCCTTGTCGCTTGAGCGCAGAGATATGAACGATTTCTGCAAATTTGAGAAAAGCCAAACGTTGCTCAATCGAGCGCTCTAGCATTTGACGCTGATAGCTGTCAATAGCATCCCACTTATTGATGGCCAAAACAACAGAACGGCCTGATTCAAGTATGTAACCTGCAATGTGTGCATCTTGATCAGTCACCCCTTGGGTGGCATCCAACAGCAATAAGACCACGTTGGCAGACTCAATCGCTTGCAGGGTTTTGACG
>JAUMCS010000012.1:0-17062 GCA_032122355.1 Burkholderiaceae bacterium | reverse complement strand
CACCAATGCCTTGAGTTGCATCTAGCAATAAAACCGCAACATTGGCGTCAGCAATAGCTTGCAGAGTTTTGACCACCGAGAATTTTTCAATGGCTTCAAATACCCTACCCTTACGCCGTAACCCGGCCGTGTCAATCACTTCAAATTTTTGGCCATTGCGCTCCAGCGGTACACGAATCGCATCTCGGGTGGTGCCAGGCATATCAAAAGCGACCAAGCGCTCTTCACCTAACCAGGCATTGATCAAGGTGCTTTTGCCTACATTGGGCCTACCCGCTACCGTGAGCCGTATCGGTGCGTTTGCATTATCTTCATTTTCGTCATCGTCTTCGGGTTCAGGAAAGTCATCTAAAACCGCATCGAGCAAACTGCGTATACCTTGACCATGCGCCGCTGAAACGGGATGCGGCTCGCCCATGCCCAGCTCGTAAAACTCGGCCAAAAGCGGTGAATCGCTCATGCCTTCAGCCTTGTTAACAGCCAAAAAGAATCGTTTGTTCACGGACCTTAAGTAGCGAGCGATATCAGCATCTTGCGCAGATAAGCCCGTACGCACATCGACCACCAAAATCACAGCATCAGCCTCGGCCACAGCTTGTTTAGTTTGCTTAGCCATTTCAGCTACGATGCCGATGGGTTTGTCCGGCTCAAAACCACCGGTGTCAATGACAATAAAGGCTCGTGAGCCATGCCGACCATCGCCATAGTGTCGATCACGGGTAAGGCCGGCATAATCGGCCACGATAGCATCTCGGCTTTTCGTGATGCGGTTAAACAAAGTTGATTTGCCCACATTGGGGCGGCCGACCAGTGCTAAAACAGGTTTCATGCAATTATTTTCCTACTTGTTATTAGCACGAAAAGCCAACAAATCCCCTTTGCTGTTGACTACCAGCAAAGTTTTACCAAACACTAACGGGGCACTCTCTATGGCAGAAGAGCCCGTTGATTCACGAAAGATGGTTTTACCGGTAGCAGAGACTAGGAAATGGAGTGTTCCTTCTGCATCACCCACCACTACCATGTCATCCCATATTGCGGGGGCTGATAACCCTCTTCGAACGAAGGACTCATTCGACCAAAGTAATTGACCGGTCTGAGAGTTCCAACCGTTTAATCGGTCTACTGCATCGGTAGCTACTAAAATTTCAGAATTACCAGCCAAAGCATCGGTACCCAAAAGCTTGCGACTCCAGCGCAAACTCGACTTATCCACATCAACACACCCAATAGCCGACTGATAAGCTCTGACACAATAGGCAGTATCCGATACCTTCACCAACCCGCCAACCAACTCGGACAAGCGTTCAATTTCATCTAGTCCTTTGGGAATCGCAACAGCAACATCCCACTGTAGGGTACCCGTAACTGAATTTAAACCCAATAAACGTGACCCATGCCCAACCAGCAAAGTATTTCGGTAAGCACCTATTACTCCTATTGATTGAAGTGCCAAAGGATCGCCTGAACGCTGATAACGCCATAGATAACGTCCATCAACAGCATCAAAGGCATCGACTGCACGATCTAGTCCCAAAACAAAAACCCGCTCTCCAGCCATGAAGGGAGCTGTTGCTGTACGCCCACGCAAGGGCTTGCGCCATAAAACACCAGATTTATTGAGTACAACCAACTCGTCATTGTTAGCGATAACGGCCCCACGCTCGCCATCAAACCCAACTCCTGCGGCAATAGGTGCCTGAATATTCACACTCCAGATGGCATCGCCTTTTTCATTGATCACCTTAACCAAACCATCGGCAGAAGATACGGCCAATAAGCCTTGCCTAGGTTGAAAGTGGGGGATGTAATTAGGCTTTCCTAATGCGAGAGACCAAACGGATTTGATGCTGACTTTGTTGCTAGCTTGACTATCTATGGCTTCAAGATTACCAACAGCTTTTTGAGACGTGCCACATGCCGACAGACACAATATCATCATGAGTGCCGGTATCTTCCAACGATACTGCGCTACGGCTTTGTTGATCATGTGCATCTGTATCATGGCTTTGTAAATTACTGGTGAGTTAGAGTTTGCCTACAAGCTTAGATGACTCATGAGGATCAACGCCCAATGTCATCAACTTAGCCTCAATCAAACGGCGATAGGCGATGTTATCCTCTAGACCTTTCCACGCCGATTGATAAGCGGCCGAGGCATCTGATGATTTTTTTTGCAGCATATAAATGTCGCCGAGACGATCATCAATCAAAGCATCAAAACCATTACCGCGAGATTCTTGCAACCTTACAATCGCTTCTTCATAACGCTTATCAGTCATCAAAATACCTGCCAAACGAAGCGCTGCTATAGAGCGATATTCGGCTTCTGAGTCTGACTGGGCTAACCATGTTAGTATGGTAATTGCGCTTTGTGATTGCCCTTTGGTTTGTTGAGTACTTGCCATGGCTAATGCCGCTTGCTGTAAAAAAATGGTTTTAGGATACCGTAGGCGCAAATCGTTATAGGCCAAAATCATTTGACTGGCATTCAATGATTTTTCAGCTCGTGAAAATTCAGCGTATAGGTTGGCCGCCTGAATACTTTGCTCAGATAACCACCAACGCCAGCCCTGGTAGCCGGCAAAGGCAAGTGCAATAGCTAAAAGTACGCCAGATACCCAGCCACCATAACTGGCCCAAAGTTGTTTGATGTGATCGATTTGTTCCTGATCTTGATGATTCAATGAAGCAACCATTTTTATCCGAATTAAAAATTTAAGTTAGAAATAAAGGTGAGGCCCAGATGAATAAGCCTTAAGCCTTGAGAAACTCAACCAAACCAGCTAAGTTGCTCAAACTCCAAGGCTGCTGAGGAATCTGAGCATCGCGCAGTGATTTAACCATGCATTGACCCTTTTGCAACTCATCCTCACCAAAAATAAGTGCGTATTTTGCACCAGAGTGATCAGCCTTTCGGAATTGTGCTTTCATACTTCCACGCCCATCCACACCCGCAGCATGCATTTGTACCGATATGCCGATCTGGCGTAATTGGTCTAAAAACACCATCACTTGAGATAAGGATTGTTCCGAGGGAACTACAGCATAAACATCAACGGCAATGGGTGCAGGTAGAGTTTGAGCTGCATCTAACAATAACAAAAGGCGCTCGATACCCAACCCCCATCCCACTGCAGGCGTGGCTTTGCCTCCTAATTGCGCCACTAATCCATCATAGCGCCCACCACCGCACACAGTACCTTGAGCACCCAGTAAATCGGTTACCCACTCAAATACCGTGAGGTTGTAGTAATCCATACCCCGTACCAGACGCGGATTGATCTGATAAGTAATACCCGCTGCATCCAATACGGCTTTTACACCAGCCAAGTGGGCCAATGATGTGTTTCCCAGAAAGTCCATCAGCGGGGGGGCCGATTCAACCAAGGATTGCAACTGGGGGTTTTTCGTATCGAGTATACGCAAGGGGTTGGTATAAAGGCGGCGTTTAGCGTCTTCATCCAATAACTCGGCATGCGCTTCGAAATATGCAATCAATGCCTGACGATGCGCCAAACGCTCTGAAGGTTGCCCTAGGCTATTGATCTCTAAGCGGAGATGCTTACCTTCGATCAACCCCAACTCGCGCCATAACGCCCGAGATAACAAGAGGGTTTCTGCATCAACATCAGGACCAGGAAAACCGAGCACCTCAACACCCACTTGATGGAACTGACGATAGCGCCCCTTTTGCGGACGCTCATGCCTGAACATAGGGCCAGCGTAATAAAGCCGCCGCCCACCTTCATGCAGTAAATGATGTTCATTGATGGCGCGCACCACGCCAGCTGTTCCCTCAGGGCGCAGAGTTAACCGATCGCCATTGAGCTTGTCTTCAAAGGCATACATTTCTTTTTCTACAATATCCGTCACTTCTCCCAGGCCGCGAACAAATAAATCTAAAGGCTCTACGATGGGGGTTCGGATACAGGCATAGCCCCAACGTGCCATTAAATCAGCCACTTTAGCCTCTAGCCATACCCAACGGGTGCTATCAGGAGGCAGCAAATCATTCATGCCTTTAACACCGGCAATTCTATCAACCATGCTTATTCACACTTCTATTTCATTGATACAGAGAATCGTTGCTCAATATAGTTTTCAACGATAGATTGAAACTCATTGACAATCCCTTCTCCACGAAGGGTCATGGCCTTCTCGCCATCAATATAAACCGGAGCTGCTGGAGCCTCACCGGTGCCTGGCAAGCTGATACCAATATCTGCATGTTTACTCTCACCTGGGCCATTCACAATACAACCCATCACAGCCACTTTAAGCCCCTCTACCCCAGGGTAGCGCTCACGCCAAACGGGCATTTGCGCACGTAAGAAATCGTCAATTTGTTTGGCCAGCTCTTGAAAAGTGATGCTAGTGGTGCGCCCGCATCCTGGGCAAGCAGTAACACTGGGGTTGAACTGACGCAAACCCATAGCCTGCAGAATTTCACGGGCGACCACAACCTCTTGTGTGCGAGCCTCATTGGGTTGGGGAGTCAAACTCACCCGTATTGTGTTACCAATGCCCTCTTGTAATAATACTGATAATGCCGCTGCGGAGGCCACCGTGCCTTTGGTACCCATGCCGGCCTCAGTTAATCCTAAATGCAAAGCATAATCACATTGCTCCGCCAACCCTCGGTACACGCTGATTAAATCTTGAACTCCGCTGACCTTGCAGCTAATGATAATTTGGTTAGAGTCAAGCCCGATATCCTGAGCCAATTGGGCAGATTGCAACGCAGACTGAATTAGCGCATCATACATGACTTGACGGGCATCCCAGGGCTGGGCACGTCGCGCATTCGCATCCATCAGGTATGCCATTAACTCTTGGTCTAAACTGCCCCAATTCACACCAATGCGAACAGCCTTGTGACCATGACGTATGGCCGCTTCAATCATCATGGCAAATTGCTTATCTTTTTTGTCACCCTTTCCCACATTGCCAGGATTGATGCGATATTTAGATAGCATGGCTGCACAATCAGGAAAATCCGTCAGTAGGCGGTGACCGTTGTAGTGAAAATCACCAACCAGTGGAATAGCAATTTCCATTCGATCAAGTTGCTCAACAATATAGGGAACCGCAGCGGCTGCCTCTGGTGTATTAACAGTAATCCGAACTAATTCAGAACCTGCCAAGGCTAACTCTTTGATTTGAATGGCCGTACCGATAACGTCTACGGTATCGGTATTGGTCATAGATTGCACCCGAACAGGGGCATTCCCGCCAATGGTGAGTGTTTGATTTCCAAATGTAACGACCGCCTGACGAGTCAGTCTGGCTTTAGGTTGAGCGATAGGCAAGGGCTCAAGGCATAGAAAGGATGTGTTAGTCATACAAAATACAATAATCCAAATGGATGACAGCCATTCATGGGAAGGGCTATTTCAGTTCCAAACGAACAACATTATTTTTAGCGAGTGTAGATATGTCCATTGCCACTCCGTTTTGTTCAAGACGGATTCCCGCAGCGTTACCTATCACCAATTTAGACATGGGGGAGGCTTGTAATTGCTGATTTTGACCCGCTTTAATCAATCCAGAATAAATGATTTGCCCCTTTTCATCGGTGAGTTGAATCCAGCTGTCAGCAGTGGCCCAGAACTGCAATCCAATTCTCGCGGAATTCATAGGTGTGATCGGAGTTGATTCAGATTCAATTTTAGGCCCCAACTCCATGGGAGTAGAAGCGATGGTAGTGGCCGAGGCTGTAGCCAGAAGCACCCTAGACGAAGCGGCTTCTAGAGGCAAGTTTTCACTCACAACCAAAGCCTCAGAAGACACGACTGGGGCCGATGGGATAGATGAGCGCGGTGGTTCGGATGTCATGGATGGGTCCGCTACGTTTTCCACAATTCCATCAGTGGTGGGACGTAACTCTTCAATTTGCCAATACCACCAAGCCGAGGCCACTACAGCAACGCATAAAACAGTCAAAATAATCCAACTCAGGGGCCAGGCATTCATGCAATCCAGGATGTAGATCCATTTAGAACGCAATTGATCTGATGGAATAGATTGTCGTTTTAACGGGAACTCTTCACTTTTTATAGGATCTACTGAGGGGGGGGTTAAGTTGGGTAGCAGACCTAATACAAGATCGGTATCAGCCTTCACAATTTTGCAGATACTTCTGACAAGAGCTCTGGTAAAAACAACATCTCCGACCAAGTGAAGATCGTTTTTCTCAAGCGCCTCGATTTTGGATGCGGCAATTTTTAGTCTGTTGGCGATAAAAGCTACGGTAATACCCTGCTGCAAACGAGCGGTTTTGATCAATTCCCCCACCGAACCTATATTCCTTTGAGTGGGCTTAACTATAGGCTCTGATTCATTTAAGAAATTCAATAAGGATTCTTGGTTATTTTGTAGGGACATCAAAGCCTCCTTGTTTGAGCAAGCCCCATTCTGACGATTGAGGAAAATTCTTGGACAATTCGAGCTCGATAGCCTTAGCGACCTCAATACGGCCTAATTTTTGCTGAATTCTCCAGGCTAGCCATAATAATTTAGCATCTCTCCATCCAAAATTATCCTTGATTTCAGTCAAGAGTTGATTAGCCAAATCATACTTCAGAAGTTCGTAACGAACCTCTGCTAAGTTTGTCAGAACCAAAAGATTTCTCGGATCACGTTTATAGGCTTTAAGTAACCAGGATTCTGCACTCGACCAATCTGATACTTTTGCTCGACATATTCCATATCCAAGCCAGGTTTTAGTGGATTCGGCTGACGTTGAGAGTTGCAGGGCTTTTTCAAAAAAGGGTTGAGCCTCTTGAGGGCGGTTGGTTTGACAATAGAACCATGCTTGGTTATGCCATAAATTGGCATCTTTGGGATTGAATTTGGTCGCCAGCATGAAGTTTTTTTCCGCTAGCTCATAGTACCCCATAGCTGCATAAATCAGGGCACGTAAGTTAAATGCTTGCCCAAATTGAGGATAAATACCTAATGCAATTTTAATTTCGTCGAGTGCGATTTGATTTTGCCCATTCTCAAAATAAGCCGATGCCAAATCGAGCCTTAAACGCGCTCTGCGTTCTGGCACACTTTGATCGGTTGAAGTACGCAGCTCGGGTAACTCACGCCCCCGTGAAGTGGACCCCGCACAGCCAGCCAAACCAATCAAGGTTGCTGCTGCAGCAGCCAAAAGTGAAATATGGATAGATGACAACCGTTTTATCATGCTTGAATAACCTGATGACGAATGATGCGACGCAGATGCAGTTGAGTGCGGTCTTGCACTTCGCCTGCCAATTGCCCGCATGCTGCATCAATATCATCTCCGCGAGTTTTTCGAATGGTGGTAACAATACCGGCGTTTTGCAAAATCTCAGCAAAAGACCGCACACGCTCACGCGATGAACGTACTAAACCCGAAGCCGGAAAGGGATTGAAAGGAATTAAATTAAACTTACATCGAATAGCATCAGAACCTGGCGTGCGCTTGCCACTCACCAAATCAATTAAGGCATGAGCATGCTCGTCAGTATCATTAACGCCATCAAGCATACAGTATTCAAAAGTAATGAAATCACGCGGGGCTGCTTGTAAATAAGCACGACAAGTTTGAAGCAATTCTGCTATGGGGTATTTACGATTAATGGGCACCAGATCATCACGCAAATCATCGAAGGGCGCGTGTAAGCTGACAGCCAATGCCACCGGACAGTCTTGCATTAAGCGCTCAATCATGGGAACCACCCCAGAGGTGCTAACAGTCACACGCCTACGCGATAAACCATAGGCATGATCATCTAACATGATGCGCAAGGCCGGAACCAAGGCGTGGTAATTTTGCAAAGGCTCACCCATGCCCATCATCACCACATTGGTAATAATACGCTCGCCTGGTTGGGTTTTCATGCGCTGACGCAGCGTGTGCTCGGCATGCCACAACTGAGCAATAATTTCGGCCGTGGTTAAATTGCGGCTAAAGCCCTGATGGCCGGTGGAACAAAACCGGCAACCCACGGCACATCCTGCTTGAGAGGAAATACACAAAGTACCCCGATCATCTTCAGGGATAAAAACAGTTTCAATGGCATTGCCCGCGCCGACATCAAACAACCATTTTACCGTGCCATCGGCAGAGGTTTTTTCACTGATAACCGTTAAGCCCTTGAGCTCAGCGTGTTGCGGGAGCAACTCTCTCAATGACTTCGCCAAATCCGACATCTGGGAAAAGTCGGTTGCTCCGCGCTGATGTATCCAACGGTAAAGCTGAGTTGCTCGAAAGGGCTTCTCGCCCAATTCAAGACAAAAGCTTACTAGACCCTGAAGATCGAAGTCGAGTAAATTTTTCATGAGGCTGGGCTAAAAAATCGAAGGGGTGATCAACACCCCCACCCTTGGGTTAGCGTGAAAAAATATTCATGCCGGGAAAAAAGAAGGCCACTTCGACCGCCGCAGTTTCAGCGGCGTCAGAACCATGAACAGCATTGGCATCAATACTGTCTGCAAAATCCGCACGGATGGTGCCTTTTTCGGCCTTCTTGGGATCCGTAGCACCCATCAGGGCACGGTTCTTGGCGATTGCATCTTCACCTTCTAAGGCCTGAATCATCACGGGGCCAGAGATCATGAAGTTCACCAAATCATTGAAGAAAGGACGGCCTTTGTGCACCGCATAAAAAGCTTCAGCCTCAGCACGTGATAGATGCGCCATGCGCGCGGCCACAATTTTCAGGCCAGCAGCCTCAAAACGAGCGTAAATTTGTCCAATCACATTCTTAGCTACAGCATCGGGTTTAATAATCGATAAAGTGCGCTCAATCGCAATTTAAATTCTCCTGTTTGTTTGAAAAGCATCTATTGTATGGCTTATCCGAAGCATCGGGTATGGCCATGAAAAGTTAATCGTTGGGGAGGGCATCAGCCCCAACCCAGTTTTATCAACGCCGGCGGGGGCGGCGGTTGGATTTTCCTTTGTTGCCCAAGACGGCATCCGCCCCCACAAAGCCAACGGCTGTTTGCATGGGGTCGGGCTGGCGTTGTCCATCACGAGAGCGGCCTCGGCCCGAGGGCTGCCCTATTTCACGTCCTGAACCGCCTTGGGTACGTTTACCGCCTTGGCCATTGAATCCATGACCGCCTCCTGCGCCTTGAGGTTTAGCGCCATGAGACCGACCATTGAAGCGCCTGTCAAAAGTTTGCTGCAAAGGATTTGGAATAGGACCTTCATGGCGATCATGGTCAAAATCATCGGCTTCATCAAAGTAACTAGGGGCCGCAGTATGAGCTCTGCGATCATAGGTTTGCTGCAAAGGGTCTGGGATACGACTATTGTCGGAAAATGGACGCCTAGATTTTTTATTAACTTGAACAGCCCTTTTGTCAAAGTTCTGGATTAAAGGGTTGGGGATGGGGCCCTCTTCATTCAAATGGCGTTTCGGACGGCGTTGATCTTCTTTGAATGCCCTTTGGTCGTAGGTTTGTTGCAAAGGATTGGGAATAAATTCGCGCGGTTCATTTCTTGAGGGCTGACGCGACCTTGATTTGGGGTGCTGCTTATTGGAGGGGACAGCTAACCCCTCTGCCCTGCGGTTTCCACGACTAGGGCGCACTCCTCGCGTTGAATTGGCTAGACCAGTCATCTGGAATAAATGTGCAATATCATCAGCGGACAAATCTACCCAGCCACTGCGTTTGAGGCCGCGCGGCAACACCACATTACCATACCGAATACGAATCAAACGGCTAACAATTAAACCCACTGCATCAAAGAGTTTGCGAACCTCTCGATTACGGCCTTCATGAATCACAACCCGATACCAGTGATTAACGCCTTCGCCGCCACCATCAGTAATTTGGCTAAAAGCTGCTTTTTGTCCCTCAATATCAACACCGGCAAGCAGCTGTTGACGCATTTCTTCCGAGAGCCGCCCTAATACACGTACGGCATATTCACGCTCTAAACCAAATCGGGGGTGCATAAGCCGATTGGCCAATTCACCAAAATTAGTGAATAGCAATAAGCCTTCGGTATTGAGATCAAGCCGCCCTACCGATTGCCATTTGCCATGTGCGAGAAAGGGCAAACGCCTAAATACCGTGGGGCGTTGCTGAGGATCTGAGTAGGTAACCACTTCACCGACGGGCTTGTGATAGGCCAGAACACGGCAACGGCTGGGGGTGACGCGAATATGCACGGGCTTTCCGTCAATCTGAATACGATCATGCTGACCTATACGCTGCCCAATGTGTGCCGTCTCACCGTTGACGGTAATACGCCCTTCCATGATCATTTTTTCCAAATCGCGACGCGAGCCTACACCCGCCTGAGCCAGTGCCTTTTGTAATTTAGGCACATCAGCATCCGGAGCCAAAATACGCCGCTCGGTTTCAGGATTAGTTGCTGGAGATGTTTCATCTTCGTTGTACTCAGGCAACGTCAGTATTTCATCGTCTGTAGAGCTATTTTCCTCATCCGTTGGCGTGGCCACATCAATGTGATCATACTCACCAGAAAGTACCTGAGCAAAAAGATTCTCGGCCTCAGCCACCGACGCAGTGGCTGCGGGGGCCGCCGCAGCAACATGCGAAGATTCTAACATTTCCACGGGGGCTGAACGAGGCACCCTACGTGCTGGCCGGCCAGCACGCTCTCGGCGTACCCTAGGAGGTTTGGCCGCTGATTGAGCTGCGGGTTGAGCCTCGGTGTTGGTGGATTCAGAAACATGAGCCGCAGCAGAAGTGACAGTACTGAGTTCGGGGGCTTCTTCTTGGGGATGGTTATTTTGCTCAGACATGGAGTGTTTAAAAAGAAACTTAGAAAAAATAGACTTAGAAAAATCAACCGGATAAACCAGGTTCAGAATGAGTATCCAGGGTCAGCTCTTGTTGGTCGTTGATTAATTGCAATTGCTGATCTAGGGCCTGCGCCGAAACACTATCAATCAATGAATCATATTGATTGGCGCCGTTTTCAAGAGGGGGTAGATCATTTAAACCTTGCAGACCTAATTCATCCAAAAATTGCTGCGTGGTGGCATAAAGTGACGGCCTACCCAATGTATCACGGCAACCTATGACCTCAATCCAGCCACGATCCTCAAATTGCTTAATAATTTGACTGCTAACAGCTACTCCACGGATATCTTCAATATCCCCGCGGGTAACAGGCTGCCTATATGCAATGATAGCCAAAGTTTCAAGGGCTGCACGAGAATATCGTGCGGGTTTATCCGGATGCAATCGGTCGAGAAAAACGCGCATTTCAGATCGACTTTGAAAACGCCAGCCGCTGGCCAATTCCAGCAACTCTACACCGCTATCCTGCCAATCGATGGATAGATCAACGAGCAAACCCTTGAGGTCAGAGTGACTTAACTGGCCTTCAAATAGGGCGGAAAGTTCTCGCATACCTAAGGGCTGCTGAGCACAAATCAGAGCCGTTTCAAGTATGCGCTTGGCATCAGGCAAATTCATGGTGGGTAGCGTTGCTGCGATTGGCTAGCCCATGTAGGTGCCGCAATCGCTCCGTTTAAATGTTTAGAAAACAATCCCGTGGAGTTGATCAATCGGGTTATTGAGCCACATGGCTAGCAATCTTGTGCTGACATCAGTGACGTGGCAGGTGTCTATGCAAGATGCATTATAGGCCCATTTGACACTAAACCCCAAGCCATTTGAAAATCAGGCGGAGGCGCAGCAGTGTAGGTCATAGATTGCTGTGTTATGGGATGGTTAAATGCCAATTGAGTTGCATGCAATGCCTGACGAGCAATGCCTAAAGCCTCCTTGCCGCCATAAATTCGATCAGACACCAAGGGATGCCCCATATGGGCGGCGTGCACCCGAATTTGATGGGTACGCCCCGTTTCCAATTGGCAACGCAAGGCCGTATAGCCCTGTATAGCGGCTATTCGCTCAAAGTGCGTTCGCGCCCATTTACCATCTTCGTGCACAGCCATGCGCGTGCGCAGGGTGCGATCACGGCCAATCGGCGCGTCAACCGATTGCTTTTCCCAACTCACGTTTCCATGGGCCAATGCAAAGTAGGTTCGGTTGACTTCGCGTTCAGCAATAGCCCTGGCCAAGCCATTCATGGCCTGCAGGCTTTTGGCCACCACCATGACGCCGGATGTGTCTTTGTCAAGTCGATGAACAATACCCGCTCGCGGAAGCATAACTGCCTGTGCGTGGTGAGACAACAGAGCGTTCAACAGAGTTCCCCGCCAATTACCAGGCGCAGGGTGAACCACCAAACCCACCGGCTTATTCAAAACAATCAAATGTTCATCTTCAAACAAAATGTTCAGTGCATCTGGTAGTACCTCAGCTTGAAATGCCTGAGATTCTGCCGTGGGCTTTAGCGTGATGCTGAGGGTTTGGCCCCAGCGCACACGACGCGATGCCGTGGTTTGCACCCGCCCATCAACCTGGACACATTGTTGAGCAATTAAATCTTGCAAATAACTGCGCGAAAACTCGGGCACATGGTTGACAAGGACTTTATCCAGCCGCTGGTCATGGTCGGCATCTTGCACAACCCAGGTACGAATTTCCGGCGTTTCTTCCCCTACATCAACAATGTCATCATTCAAATCAACTGACAAGCCAAAGTCTCCCTATAATTTTCAAATCTTCCTAATCTTGCTAACCTACAAGCCCAACTGATGAAATTTCCTACCATTACCCTGCGCCACCACCAACCTTTGTACCTCCTAAGCCTAATTTTTTTGGCAATTGCAGGCTGTAGCACTACGCCGGCCGATGAATATGCCAGCGTGGCAACCGAGAAAATGTACGCAGAAGCTAAAGAGCAGCTCGAAACGGGTAATTATGAAAGTGCCATCAAAATTCTCGATCGAGTAGAAGGCCGTGCAACTGGAACGCTATTGTCACAACAAGCCACACTCGATATTGCCTTCGCACGTTACAAAAATGGTGAAAGGCCTGAAGCGCTGGCTAGTTTAGATCGTTTTATCAAACAGCACCCGTCCAGCCCCGCTTTGGATTATGCCTATTATCTCAAAGGGATAGTGAACTTTAATGACAACTTAGGTCTGTTGTACAGTTCTGCACAACAAGACCCCGCTGAGCGCGATCCACAGGCATCTAAAGATGCCTATTTGGCCTTTTCACAACTCGTTAAGCAGTTTCCACAATCCAAATATGCGCCAGATGCCAAAATTCGTATGGACTACATCACCAATACCCTCGCACGGTATGAAGTGAAGGTAGCTGAGTTTTATTTCAAACGCGAAGCTTTTTTAGCTGCGGCTAACCGCGCGCAAAAGGCAGTTGCTGATTACCAAGGTGCCCCAGCCACTAAAGATGCTTTGCAACTCATGATCAAATGCTATGACAAGCTGGGGCTCTCTGACTTGCGCGATGATGCACAACGGGTACTCAATAAAAATTTCCCGCCCGAGAAGCAAAGTTCTACGCGTTAAGCATTAACTGATTGATGACGAATGCTTTCAAGCCATTCTTTTGCCGCCTCAAGCGAATCTAATTTCGTCATGGGCGGCAAGGCTTGAATTAGGCTTTTCCCGTACTTTTTTTCCAACAAACGATTGTCAGCGATCACCAGTAAGCCTTGATCGGATTCACTGCGTATCAATCGCCCTGCACCCTGCTTGAGCGCGAGTATGGCTTCAGCCAAATAACACTCGTGAAATGCATCTCGGCCTAGAGCTTTGGCTCGACGAGAACGTGCTTCAATCAAAGGATCATCAGGGGATGGAAAAGGCAACTTATCAATCACCACACATTGCAAGGCATCGCCCGACACATCAATTCCCTCCCAAAAGCTTTGCGAACCCACCAGTACCGCCCCTTGATAATGGGCATCAAGCGTGGCCCCGGGTGGCTTAGAGGCTCCGGTTGAGTAACTCATGAATTGTTCGAGCAAATAACGCTTGGTGTGCGAGCCTTGAACCAACACCTCAATGGCAAGGCCCTGCTGCTGGAAATATGTTTTTAATTGCTGGGCAATAATGGGCAATACACGCAGTGTAGTGGCCAATACAAAGGTACGCCCACCCAATACCGCGGCCAACGGAGCAGCCACCTCGGCTACGGCCAAAGGATGTTGCGAGGTACTGGGTGCAGGTAAGCCTGGAGGTATCCATAATCGAGCGTTCCGTGCGTAATCATAGGGGCTGCCCACTCGTAAAGTTCGGCAACCGTCTAAACCGGCTGAGCGTACAAACCAACTTAATTCGGCATCATCGCCTAGGGTCGCAGATGTCAATATCCAAGCCTTGCCTTCATGCATACGGTCTCGGGTGAACATTTCCCGAATATCCAGGGGGGAATCCATTAGTTTGAAATGCTGGTGACTGCTAATATCAATCCAGCGCACTCGATCCACTCCAACAGGCGCTTGAAATAGACCCACGAGCTTGAACAATTCACGGGCTCTTTGCCACAATTTTTCTAAATCGGGGCTGATAGCGGCAACGATCTGTAGAGATTGCTCGATACTGTGCAAACACTGATGCATCTGCGCTAGAGCTTCCGCAAAGGCGACCTCCATCGGGCGAGCGTGGGCATCTGCGCGGCCCGAGGCACGATCTTGCCAGCGTATACGCACGGCAGCATCTGTTGGCCGGTGGCCATGCCCTGCGGCAGCCAAACGCAACGCTTGCAAGTTTTGCTCACATTGCAGGCTCCATTCTTGCCAGGGCTGTAGCCCCTTGGCATGCTCAAGCCCCATAGCCAATACATCCTGGGCAAAATCACGTATTTGCCCACTGCCTAAATACTGAGCTAGAAATTGCACCCCTACATCGAGTAACTGATGAGCCTCATCAAGGATCACAGCATCAACCGTGGGCAAAATCTCAGCCATACCGGTTTCGCGCAAAGAACGGTCAGCAAAAAATAAATGATGGTTAATCACCACCACATCGGCGGCCATAGCTTGGCGACGTGCTTGCACCAAATGGCATTCATTGAATTGCGGACAGGCGGTACCCAAACAGTTGTCACGGGTAGAAGTCACTAAGGGTATCGCAGCAGAGCGCTCATCTAGCCCATCAAGCTCGGATAAATCACCGGTTTTAGTGGACGGGGCCCAGCGACTTATACGCTGTAGAGTAGCCAAAATGAATCGATCAGCGCTTGTGTGCACTTCTTGAGTTTGCTGTAGGCGATGCATACACAAGTAACTGCTGCGACCCTTGAGCAAGGCCAGCGTGACTGGCCGCTGCAGTGCCTGCACTAGCCAAGGCAAATCCCGCCAAAACAGTTGATCCTGCAAGCCTTTGGTGGCGGTGCTCACTAAAGCACGCCGCCCCGACAATAATAAAGGCACTAAGTAGGCGTAAGTTTTACCGACGCCGGTACCTGCCTCTGCAACCAAGGTTGCTTTGTCGAGTAAGGCTTGCCCCACAGCCTGCGCCATTTTCCACTGCTGTTCACGCCAAAGATAGGCGGGATCTTCTTGGGCTAGTACTCCGTCAGGGGCAAAAACCTGGTGTAGAGTTTGAAAATAATCTTGCAAAACTCAAGATTCCGGTTCAAAGCGATACAGCAAGGCAATGCCTAAGCCAACTCGGGGGGCTCGAGATCAGCTTCTAAGCGCCGGATCAGGTCTTTGAGTAACAGACGGCGTTTTTTCATACGCCTGAGGGCCAGCTCATCTTGATTTGGCTGAGAAACCACAGAATCAATAAGCCTATCAAGATCAGCGTGCTCCATTCGTAACTCGATTAATTGCCTTTGCGGCGAATGTAAATTTTCATGCATCTTTCTGTTGAGTGTATGGGTATCAAGTTAAGCCAGTATCTACCAAACGATGAGCTTGGCACAAAAATTCAGCCGATTGCATTTCGTTAAGTCGTGACACAGTGCGCGGAAACTCGTGCGCAAGGGGCCCTTCTGTATACAAATGTTCAGGGAGAACATGAGCACTAAGTATGAACTTGCATCGCCTATCATATAGCACATCTACTAACCATGTAAAGCGTCGGGCCTCACTGGCAAAACGGGGGGGCATGGATGGTACGTTGGAAAGCAGTACGGTATGAAAGCGCGAAGCAATTTCTAAGTAGTCGTTTTGTGACCGAGGCCCTGCACAAAGTTGTTGGAAATCAAACCAAATCACGCCACCGGCACGGCGTTTGGCTTTTAACTCACGATGTTCAATGTGCAAAGTGGAGGACTCATCGGCCGCTTCAGAGAGTTTGTCAAAAATTTGACCCATTTCAGCCTCGGTTTGAGGTGTAATTGGGCAAAGATAAAGATTCAGCATCTCCAAGGTGCGCTGGCGGTAATCGACACCGTTATCGACATTGACCACCTGCATGTTTTGCTTTAATAGCTCGATGGCTGGGAAAATTCGATCCCGGTGTAATCCATGGGGATATAGCTCATCGGGATGAAAATTCGATGTAGTAACCATACTGACCCCATGCTCAAACAAGGCATCCAATAATCGGTGCAAAATCATGGCATCAGTCACATCCGCCACATGGAATTCATCAAAACAAAGCAAACGAAAACGTTTGGCAATACGCTTACCCAACTCTTGTAGTGGATTGGCTAGCCCCTTGAGCTCTTGCAGCTCACGGTGTACTTCACGCATAAACTCATGAAAATGCAACCGTGTTTTTCGTTGCAAAGGAATGCTTTGAAAAAAACCATCCATCAAAAAGCTTTTTCCCCGCCCGACTCCACCGTACAAATACACGCCTTGAGGTATGCGCGTACGGCCTAAGAGTTTAACCACCGGATTGCGCCGCCTTGCCAAATAGTTGATCCATTCATTTTCACACTGCTCAAGGGCATCAATTCCACGTAATTGCTCTGCATCAGCCTGGTATCCGCGATATTGAAGTGTTTGCTGATAAAGTTGTCTCACGCTCATGATAGGCACATTGTCGCCGCACTTGGGCGCTTAGTCACCATTTTTATTCAAAATTCAATGCCATGGATCTCTCTGATTTACGTAAAAGTTATGAAAGTGCCGCACTCAATGAAGCTGATAGCTTAGCCAATCCCTTTGAGCAATTTTCTCTTTGGTTACAGCAGGCCATCGATGCCCAAGTGCCTGAACCTAATGCTATGACCCTAGCGACAGTGAGCACTAGTGGGCGCC
>JAUMCS010000011.1:0-4270 GCA_032122355.1 Burkholderiaceae bacterium | reverse complement strand
GTCAATGGCAAGGAAATCAAGCAGTTTGGCTCAACCCCAAAAAAGAGCGGAGCCATCCCTTAAAAACTATGGTCTAATTCACTAAAAAGCGGACATCTTTCGTGACAAACACCGCTACGAAACACTGGAGGCCAGCTCGCAGGGCTGGCACAAGGGGGCGCACAACATTGCCCCGTGGCTTGACTACTTCTGGGGCGCACTGCTGCGGGCCTACAAGGAATTCGAGGAATGTGTTGGCACCATTGAACGTGGGCGCGCTGCCAAGTGGGAGCAAAAAGGGGCCGCCATGCCATGAAGATGCTATCGGACCACATGCGCGATATCAGCGATAGCTGGGCCATATAACGTGGGCGATATGCTGGCACAGGCCCATTGAATGAACACCTAGATACCCGCCTGAGCCGGTATGACGCATGAGTGAGTTGGCGGGTTACACGGCATTGACATGGTAAGGAATATTCCTTACAATTACAGCACTTATAGGAGAAATGCGATGCCAGCCATTCATGAAGTAGCCACCATCACCGCAAAGGGCCAGATCACGCTGCCCAAGCCTATTCGTCAGGCCCTTGGCGTAGACTATGGCGGCAAGGTGGCGTTTGATTTGCGTGGCTCACAGGTCATCGTGTCTCGCGCTGAAGATCCTGGTCATGAAGATCCGGCCATCGGTCGCTTTTTGGAATTGTTGGAGACAGACATCCGCAACGGGCGTCACTTGTCAAGCTTGCCAGACGACCTCGTGCAAGCCATGTTGGCAACGCTACCGAAGTCGGTAGACACCACCGCAGACATTCAAGGCGATGTTGCGCTGTGATCCAGCGTAACGGGTGGAACCTGCTCTTTCATGAATGTTTGGTTGAGCAGCTTAAAAAACTACATGCCGCCGCTGAACGCGCTCAAAGGCAAGACCCACAAGGCTCGGTGTCGAATGCCAACGTTCGCCTGTTTGCTGCACTGTCGAAGCTGATCTTCGAGGCCGTGCCTAGCGACCCAAACCGCGAAGAGTATCGGCAAGGCCATACGATGGGTGCCGCATTTCGACACTGGCGGCGCGCAAAAATTGGCCGGCGATTCCGATTGTTTTTTCGGTTCGACTCAAAATCTCGGATCATCATCTTTGCGTGCATCAATGATGAACACACCTTGCGCGCATCCGGCAGCAAAAGCGACCCTTACGTCGTCTTCCAACGGATGCTGGAGCGTGGTCACCCACCGGATGATTGGGCTGGCCTTTTGGCGGCGAGCCACACGGACTGGAAGTAGAGCACGTTTGTAACCAACGGGGTGGCGCAAAGTACCCATTCGGCCACCACCACTCTTACCAGCAGCCTAGCTCGGTCACGTTCACCAGAATCAGCGGTCACGATCCCAGAATCAGCGGTCACGTTGAATCAGAATACTCAGATTAGCGGACCAACTCTGCAGGGCTAAGCACCAAGGCAGTTCTCGCTGTTACCCCGTCTACACGTCCAAGAATTTGAATTTCATGGCCAGTCTGTAGCTTTAACAGGAGCTCGACATCGCTCTCATCTTTGGGTGCAATAAATGCAACCACCACGAACTTGCCGAATGCTCCTGCTTCAGACCCATCCATCAATTCAGAGATAACCCGATAGCGGTCGCCCTCTTTGGCAATGTCGTAAACCTTAAGCCGCCAAGACACGATTGCGCCAATCAGCTTGGCAGACTTTGCATCACGCTGCAGATCGGTTCGATTGCTACCTAGTACGTAGGTGTCCACCACATCTTGAAGCTCAACATGCAAAACAGGTTGGTCTTGCAGGTTTTGAGCAGCGGGCATTTGTTCTGTTGCGATGTTTGGCTTAGGGGCATCGCCACATGCACTCAGCATGAGCAACATACAAATCCAAACAAAGCTGTGTTTCACGAAGGGCATTTAATCTGAGTAGGGGTTAGAAGACGACATCAATGATTGCATCTTCAGGAATTTTGTGAATGCCATCTCGCATCCATATTCTTGCGAACTCCTGCACGGTTTTGACAGCTGCCGCATTTTGAAGGCTTATGTATTCGTCAGACTTAGCCTTGGTTTCCAACTGTGGTTGCATATCAGTTTGCATCTGCTGTTGCGTAGGCCCTGAGGGTGCGAAAACTTTACCATTATTTAGGATACGAATCGATGGCAAATCAACCGCCACGGGTAACAGAGGCTCTGGCTTTGGGACTTTCAACCGATAACGCAACGGGGCATCGTTTGTTTTCTCTAGCACCCAATACTCAGCCAAAGGAATTCTGTAGGTGTAGTGCACCAGTGCAGATATTTGGGTATGCTGTTTAGGCAAAGATGCGCAAATATTTAAGGGGCAAACCCACGATGTTTGCCACGCCAAGGCCTCAGTTTTTTGAAGCGTAGCAACTTCAAGCATTCCACCTGGAGTTCTGACAACCTTGTATGCATTAACGATAGGGATCCACGTTTTTTCAGTCTTATAGACGCCATACCAATAGCCAGCACCCAACGCACCAATCAACAGTACAAGCCCAACTAGTCCGATTATTCGCCTGTGTTTCATGTGATTTCCTTTTATGGAATGGGTTTCCTATGGTTCAATCTAAGTAGCCAAACCGCTTGATTGCCTTGTCATTGGCGGGTTGTTCTGGCTATCAAGCACTTACAACTAATACAGCGCTGGGCTTTGTATGTAATTGTTACACATTATGTAATTGCTTTTTACAATTTGTGGCACGTGTAAATCGGGCATGGGGGTGTTTGCTTGTGTGCGTCGGCACCAGATACCGGCATGAACCAGCATGACACCTATCATCACAAGGCGCTTGCGTCATTCCGGCGGAGGGCGGAAACAGCAGTTACGCTGGGTGATGGCACGGTGGTCACGATCCCAGAATCAGCGGTCACGTTGAATCAGAATACTCAATCCCCAATGCAGTTCCTTAAAAACCATCATCAGTGCAATATGTACTGGCGGGATACAATGTGTTGACAAAATCAGAAAAATATTCATAATTTCTGACATGAAAACTTCTCAAGCGATCCGGCAAGCCATTTCAGACCACCCCCCAAGTCGGGTGTTTTCTAGTGCTGACTTCTTGTCGGCAGGAACGCGTGCGGCTGTTGATCAGGCACTTATTCGTTTGATGAAGGCCGGGACCATCGTGCGGGTGGCCAGAGGGATGTACACTGCCGCTGGGCAGCAGGTGGATGCCCAAATGCTGGCCCGTGCCTTAGCGGACAAGACGGGGGAACGTGTAGGGCTTGCACAAAACCAAGTACCCAGCGAGGTGCTGGTGGTGCCCACCTCGGGCCTGTCACGTACACGAAAGGCTGGAGGCTACACCGTAAAGTTCCAAAGAATGAGCCCAAGGAAAGTCCAACTCGCGACCAGCCCTAAGGGCAGGGTTTTGCTGGCGCTGTGGACCCGGGGCATCAATAACCTCACGAAGCTGGAGATCCAGCGTGAGACGGGTGGCTGGGCTGAAGGAGAAATTGACAGCTATGCCACGCTGATTCCTGCTTGGCTGCGCACCGCCATACAGCAGGCCAATGCACCACGTAAGTCCGTCAAAATCGGTCTGTCAGGCGCGTATGACTGGTCTAATCCGAACATCAGGGATGATGTACTGATTGGAAAGGTGCTCGAGAAGCATAAGTTCGAGGATGTGGCGCGCCTTTGTTTTTACTACGGTGTCCCCAAGGTCAAGCGCGTGTTCAAGCGGCGTGTGTTTGAGCCCGTGACTCATGCCAGTGTGAATCGGATGCTGAGCAACATCAGCAAAGGACTAAGAGCCTCACAGAAGCATTCACAGGAGCATTTACATGCATAAGCTCAAACTGGAAATCATGCCAGAGGCAACACAAAAGAACTTCGCCAAGCTCAAGAACGACAGCAGACTGGCAGGCTTTACTCTGGTTGGGGGAACCGCATTGGCCCTGCAAATTGGTCACCGAATCAGCGAGGACTTGGACTTCAACATCTTCGGTCAGAAATTGCCTATCAAAGCTATTGATGGGCTTTTAGATGAGTTAGCGGCTGATGGTGCCAAGATTGAAAGCATGATCACATCAGCACAAAAGTCGCGATTTAAAATCAATACTTCAGAGAACCTTGATTACTACATTCAAGATTACCTGATCGATGGTGCCAAGGTGTCATTTCATTCTCGCAACGAAGGTGATCGGTGTTTGTCACGAAAGATGTCCGCTTTTTAGTGAATTAGACCATAGTTTTTAAGGGATGGCTCCGCTCTTTTTTGGGGTTGAGCCAAACTGCTTGATTTCCTTGCCATTGAC
>JAUMCS010000010.1:0-9415 GCA_032122355.1 Burkholderiaceae bacterium | reverse complement strand
TACGCCCACGACATCACCATCAGCATCGCGGATGAGGTCTAAAGCCATCCATTCGACAAAAAATTGGGTGCGGGCTTTCACGTTTTGTTGGTACAGGGTGTGAAGCATGGCGTGGCCCGTACGGTCGGCAGCAGCACAGGCGCGTTGTACGGGTTTTTCACCATAGTTAGCGGTGTGACCACCAAAGGGTCGTTGGTAAATAGTGCCATCGGCATTGCGGTCAAACGGCATGCCAAAATGCTCTAATTCGTACACCACTTTGGGGGCTTCGCGGCACATGAACTCAATGGCGTCTTGGTCGCCCAGCCAGTCGGAGCCTTTAACAGTATCAAAGAAATGATAGTGCCAATTGTCTTCCGACATATTGCCCAGCGAAGCACCAATGCCACCCTGAGCTGCTACAGTATGAGAGCGTGTAGGAAAAACTTTAGATAGAACGGCCACATTTAAGCCTGCTTGTGCAAGGCGTAAGGAAGCTTGCATGCCAGAGCCACCCGCCCCAACAATCACCACATCAAATTTGCGCTTGGGCAAAGAACGACTTACCATGATCA
The DNA here is from genome assembly GCA_032122355.1 of Burkholderiaceae bacterium. GTDB lineage: Bacteria > Pseudomonadota > Gammaproteobacteria > Burkholderiales > Burkholderiaceae_C > RFTU01. Next base: position 8,861 of record JAUMCS010000010.1, on the reverse strand, counting down.
CAGTCTCCAAAGTACTTGAACAGCCCAACCCGCACAGCCCACCAACCAAACGATGGTGAAAACATGCAGCGCTAACCGAATGCCAACGGGCTTAATGTAGTCCATCCAAATGTCACGGATGCCTACCCAAGCATGCCATGCTAAGGCTAGGATGGTGACAAAGGTCAGAACTTTCATCCATTGCGATGAAAAGATCCCCGCCCAGCGTTCATACCCGAGTGGTCCACCCAACAGGACTTGCGCTAATAAAATGAGGGTATATAGCGCCATTAAGCAGGCAGTGATGCGTTGGCTGAGCCAGTCACGCAAACCATAGTGTGCGCCAACCACGAGGCGCTTGGTGCCGATGTTTTCTTGCATAATTTTGAAGGGTTAGAGAAATGAGAAGTTTAGAATAGACCGAATAACTTCGCACCGAGCGCTACAGTTAGCGCGATGCTGCTAGCCAAAGTGATGATGGCTGATGTGCGGCCGGTTTTAATGCTGACGCAGTGGGTCGCGTCCATCCATAAATGGCGAACACCCGCAATAAAATGGTGTAGGTAAGCCCAAATCAGTGCCAATACAATCAGTTTAATAAACCAGCCAGGCAGAAAACCTATGCCAGCGATAAAGGCACTGGTGAATGAATCGTAGGTGATTTCAGATGTTAAGCTCACATCCATCAGCCATACAATAAAAGGCAGTAATAGGAACATCAGAGCGCCGCTCACACGGTGCAAAATAGACACTATACCAGCCAGTGGCAAACGGTACCGTACAATTTGCGTGATGTGGATGTTCCTGAAGACAGGTCTTTGGGATTTGATTTCTGCCATAAGGTTACTTTCTGTATCAATAAATGCTTTATGAAGGATCTTAAAGCCATCACAATAAAATTGGTATTCTAGAGGCATGATGCGGGTATTTGCCAATTAAAGTAACAAAATGCACAAAAAATGAATGTAGTGGGCGTCACCCTATGCTAGAGCGCGATGTTTTTTTTATGGCTAAGGCCTTGGATTTAGCCCGTTTGGCCCAACAGCAGGGTGAAGTACCCGTGGGTGCAGTATTGGTTCAAGGCGATGAAGTGATTGCTTCGGGGCATAATCAACCGATTGCATTGAGCGACCCGACAGCACACGCGGAAATTTTAGCCTTGCGCATGGGGGCTAAACATTGCACTAACTATCGTCTGCCCGGTTGCACGCTGTTTGTCACGCTTGAGCCCTGCGCTATGTGCGCTATGGCAATGTTGCACGCGCGGCTAGAAAGGGTGGTATTTGCGGCATCTGACCCCAAAACGGGTGCGGCAGGGTCGGTCATGAATTTATTTTCCTACACCACGCTGAATCATCAAACTCAAGTGCAAGGGGGGGTGATGGCGCAGGAGGCCAGTGAGTTATTGAAAGCTTTTTTTCGAATGCGCCGTGAGCAACATGCTCAGTTTAAAAAGGAAATGATCCGATGACGGATTTACACATATTTGCAGCCTCAGGTGTCGAGCTGCGGGCAAAGGCCCTACAACGTGCCCGCAAACGTTTGCAACAACTCGGCTTCACTGTTTGTATTGATGGCAGTGCGCGCGCACGCTATCAACGATTTGCCGGCACGAATGAAGCTCGGTTAGAAACGCTTTATCGTATCGCGGATGCCGCTCCTTCGGTGGCTTTGGCCTGTCGCGGAGGGTACGGTTTAACGCGCATTCTGGATGGTATCGATTGGCAACGCCTAGCGCGCAGTGTTGATCAGGGAACGCGTTGGGTGGGTTATAGCGATATGACAGCCCTGCAGCTGGGATTGCTGGCGCATACGGGCCGCATTTCTTGGCATGGCCCTATGGCCGCGGATGATTTTGGCTGGGAGCCCGAGGTCAGCCCTGCCAATTCTGATCAAATGGAAATGCGAGAAATCACGGCTGAATGTTTTGCCCAAGCCCTGTCCGGTGAACTTGAGGCTGTGGGGTTCAAAACGGAGTTGGGTTTTGATGGGCTGGATGTGCGTGGGGTTTTGTGGGGCGGTAATTTGGCGATGGTGTGCTCTATGTTGGGTACGCCGCACTGGCCTCATATCAAAAATGGCATTTTGTTTTTAGAAGATGTCAACGAGCATCCTTACCGGATTGAGCGGGCATTGTTACAGCTGGCCCAAGCCGGTGTTTTGCAAAAACAAAAAGCCGTTTTATTGGGTCAATTCAGTGATTGGAAGTCATCTCCGCTAGATCGTGGCTACACCCTCAAGCATGCGGTGGCAGCGGTGCGGCAGGCGGTTGGGGTGCCTGTGCTGACGGGTTTTCCGTTTGGTCATGTGCCGTTGAAATTAACCGTTCCTGTCGGGATGCGAGTGCAATTGGTTGTGCAGGGGCGTGATGTATTGGTGGGGTGGTAGGCGAGGTGGCCAATTCCACTGAATTAACGGTGTTGTTGCCCGACACTCCATTTCCTGCGATTGAGCAGGCTTGGGGTGAGGCAACACCCGCCCCGGGGTTGTTGGCTGTGGGTGGCGATTTAAGCATAGGCCGGCTCAGGCAGGCCTACTTGCAAGGCATATTTCCATGGTTTAGCGAAGGTCAACCGATTTTGTGGTGGTCACCCCATCCGCGCATGGTACTGAAGGTCAGTGATTTTAAGGTTTCAAGGTCGTTCAAAAAAACCTTGAAGGCTTTTGTGAATCAAGAGAGTGGTTGCGTACGCATCGATGGTGCCTTTGAGCAGGTATTGCATCATTGCGCTCACACACCGCGACAGGGGCAAGCAGGGACCTGGATTGTGCCCGCCATGCAAGCTGCTTATGCTCGTTGGCATCATGCCGGCGCTGTGCATAGCTTTGAAACTTGGGTGGACAATCAGCTGGTGGGTGGTTTGTATGGGGTATGTTTGGGCAGAATGTTTTTTGGTGAATCGATGTTTGCCTTACAAACCGATGCATCGAAGGTGGCTTTGGCTGCATTAGTGTGCTTTTGTCGGCATCATGGTGTGAATTGGATTGATTGTCAGCAAAACACGCGACATTTGGCCTCTATGGGCGCAGTGGAGGTGGCTCGGGCAGATTTTCAGCGCCACCTCACAACAGCTACGGCACAGCATGAAATTCAAGAATGGGTATTTCACTCAGGTTACTGGGAGGAAGTGTTGGGGCGGTGAGCAAAGTTATTGTGACCATTCGTTCGCTAATGTCTCAGCTTGTTTCATCACTAGGTCAATGGCATCATTTTGTTGATCAGGGGGATACTTCCACTTTTGCAAACAACGCCGGACCAAAATTCGTAGCTTTGCCCGTACACTCTCGCGCACCTGCCAGTCTACAGATGTGCTGGCACGAAGTTTTTCGGTGATTTCTATGGCAATTTTTTTCAGGATGGCATCACCCAATTCACGGACGGCGCTTTCGTTGTTGGCCAAGGCATCGTAGAAAGCGATTTCGTTTGGGCTCAAGCCCAGTTCCGCTTCACGTTCCAGTACGGTTTGAAACTCTTTGGCCATCTGTATGAGCTCTTCGATAACCTGCGCTGTTTCGATGGCGCGGTTGTGATACTTGTGCAGCGTTTCTAGCAGCCGGTCGCCGTATTTCTTTTCTTGAACCACGTTGTTGCGGGCCCGGGCTTTGATTTCATCACGCAGTAGCTTCTCCAGCAATTCCACCGCAAGGTTGCGGCTTTCCATCTGGCGCACGTCTTCGAGGAATTCATCAGATAGCAAACCGATGTTTGGCTTGTCCAACCCTGCAAGCGCAAAGATATCAGCCACGCCGTCGGCGATGATGGCGTTATCCAGAATCTGCTTGAGTGCACTGTTTTTTTCTTCGTTAGCGCGTTTTTTGTCTACCGTGGTGAACTTGGTAATGGCTGCTTTGATGGCTGAGAAGAAAGCGATTTCTTTGCGCAGGCAGGCCGCCGCATCCAGTGTGCCACACAGCGAATAGGCCTTTGCCACAGCCACCATGGTGTCGAGAAAACGCTGCTTACCAGCCTTCAGGCCGAGCAGATGGTTGGTGCAAGGTACCAGCAGTGCTGCTGCCTTGGTCTCAAATCCGGCGTAGTCGCAGCCATGCATCATGCCGCGCACGACGTCCATCTTTTCGAGTAATACGGCCAGGGCTTCGGTTGCGTTGTGCGTGGGGTCGCCTTTGCCCTTTGCTTCGGTGTAGGTTTTGAGCGCGGCCTTTAGTTCGTTGGCGATGCCGATGTAGTCCACCACCAAGCCGCCCTGCTTGTTCTTGAACACACGGTTCACCCGCGCAATGGCCTGCATGAGGTTGTGGCCCTTCATGGGTTTGTCTACGTACATGGTGTGGCAGCAAGGTGCATCAAAGCCGGTCAGCCACATATCGCGCACGATCACCAGCTTGAGCGGGTCTTTAGCATTCTTGAAGCGCTTTCCCAGCCGATCCTTCACGTGCTTGCTGTACAAGTGGGGTTGCAAATGCTCCTTGTCGGCGGCAGAGCCGGTCATCACCACCTTGATGGCGCCTTTTTCCGGATCTTCGTTGTGCCATTCTGGCTTCAGCGTGACGATAGCCTTGTAGAGCTGGGCGCAGATGTCACGGCTCATGCACACGATCATAGCCTTGCCATCCAGTGTTGCGCTGCGGATTTCGAAGTGTTCGACCAAGTCTTTGGCCACTTGCGCCAGACGTGGCTCGGCACCGACGAGTTTTTCCAGTGCGGCCCATTCACTCTTGGTTTTTTCGCGGCTGGCGATGTCCTCTTCGTCCTCCACCACCTCATCGACCTGCTCATTGAGCGCGTCGATCTCGGCCTGCTTCACGTCTAGCTTGGCGAGCCTGCTTTCGTAGTAGATGGGCACCGTGGCGCCATCATCCACGGCATCCTGAATATCGTAGATGCTGACATAGTCACCAAAAACCGCGCGGGTATCCTTGTCCTCCAGCGCAATGGGGGTGCCAGTGAAACCGATAAAGGTGGCATTTTTTAGTGCGTCGCGCAGGTGTTTGGCATAGCCAAAAATATAACGTCCGGCCTTCTCATCAAATCGCCCCTTGGTGCCGTACTGGCTGCGGTGTGCTTCGTCGGAAATGACCACGATGTTAGAGCGATCGGACAGCAGTGGGTGTTCGTCCTCATCATCCAGCGGGGCAAATTTCTGCACTGTAGTGAAGATGATGCCGCCCGCCTGACGTGAGGCCAGCATCTCGCGCAAATCATCGCGGCTGGCGGCCTGCAAGGGTTCGGTTTTGAGCAAATCTTTGGCCGCGCTGAAGGTGGAAAATAGCTGTCCATCCAGATCGTTACGGTCCGTCACCACGACCAGTGTGGGGTTCTTCATCTCGGGTTGTTGCAGCAGCTTACCCGCAAAGCAGGCCATGGTGATGCTCTTGCCCGAGCCCTGCGTGTGCCACACCACACCAGCCTTGCGTGAGCCAGGCTTTACTTCTTTGCCGTAGGTGGCGCGTTCTTCATGTACCTCCAGCAGCCCCTTGTCGGGTGAACTGGCCGCAATCACGGTGGCACGCACTGCTTCGCGTACGGCATGGAATTGGTGATAGCCCGCGATCTTCTTGATCACGGCATCGCCATCTTGTTCGAACAGCACGAAGTGTCGAATGTAATCGAGGAATAGCTCAGGCGCAAAAAAGCCGCGCACCACGGTTTCAAGCTCCAGTTGCAGGCGAGGGCGGTCATCTTCGTTTGCAATGGTGCGCCAGGGCATCATGCGTTCGGCATTGGCTGTGAGCGAACCCATACGCGCCGTCCAGCCATCGCTGACCACCAGCGCCTCATTGCTGTTGAACAAGTCGCTGATTTCGTCCTTGTAGGTCTGCAACTGGTTGAAGGCATCCCAAACATCCGTTTGTTCGCTGGCTGGGTTCTTCAGCTCAATCACTGCCAACGGCAGGCCATTGATGAAGGCCACCAAATCAGGCCGCCGAGTTTGCTTGGTGCCGCTGACCGTGAACTGGTTGATAACCAGAAATTCGTTATGCTGCGGATGGGCAAAGTCGATCAGGTGCACCCAATCGGTCTTCTTTTCATCGCCCACGGCAAATTCCACCGCCACACCCGAAAGCAGTAGCCGATGAAAACTTCGGTTGCGCACGACAGCCTGCGGCTCGCTGATGGTTTGCAGGGTGTGCGCGGCCTGTTCCAGTGCTGCGGTAGGAATTTGTGGGTTGATTCGGGCCAAGGCAGCCAGCAGCCGGTCCCGCAGGATCACCTGCCGGTAATCGGCCCGTTCAGGGTTCGTGGCATCGGGCGCAATGTCGGGTCCATGCACAAACTGCCAGCCGGTTTCCTGAAACCAGCTTATGCAGAGGTTTTCGAGTTGTTGTTCGTTTAGCATGGTTTAATGTCCCTTGCCGTTCGATAAGCTTGTTTTTCGTGTGTGGGTGTTGTGGGAAATGCAAGGCAAATGTCATGGTTACGTACCATTTCACGAAGATGTTGTTGCCGCAAACCATCGGAGCTGCGATTTAATAACTGCGCCAATACATTCAGGGTTAAATATTGATCCTTGCAAGCGCTCAAAATGAGCTCTCGGATTTTATGTTCGGGCAGTTTCTTGTTTGTACGGGCCAACGCTGTGGACTCTTCAAGCGCCGATCTCAATGCCCATGTGAGTGCCGATAAATCATCAACAAGGGGAGCATCCAACACAGTACTGCGCCAGCACCCGTCCGAATCCCGCTCCCCCCCTGTAGAAGAAGGCTGTTCGGGGCTCAGCGCCAAATGTTCGGAGCTGAGGTCCAAATGTTCGGAGCTGAGGTCCAAATGTTCGGAGCTCGTAGCTGATTGTTCGAAGCTGCTCCCCATAGACGGAAATACCTGATCAGGGGTTGGCAGGCTTGCTCCGGGTAAATGGTAGACGGTGCCACGACCAGGCCGCCCACTGGTTACCAAAAAGCCTTGGCGGACCAGTGTTTGCAGCGATATGGATAAATCATGAGGGTGGTCAGTTGATATTTCCAGCAAACGCTGATGCGTAATGATCTGCTCAATCTCCGCTGTGGCTAGGATTAGTCGTTGTGTCTGATTTAAATGCTCAAATGCCACGCCAAATCGATTCCGCAGATTGGCAAGCACCGATTCCGGCAACAAATCAAGCATATGTAGCTCTAGCAGGGTTTGTTCGGGTTCATCTTTTTCATGCAGGGCAGGCGGGCGCCAGTGTTGGCTGCCCCAGCCACTGTATATTTTCGGCACACCAGAGCCACCTCGCTCACCCAAACCAACCATCAAAAACATCTGATGCATTAAACGATTACGGCAATCACTTTCACCACCACGCAACACCTGCTCAAGTGGCAAGCGTAAGCCGCCTGGATTGCGAAAACCATACATGTCTGGACGCTTAACCACCAGAATGGAAACCCGCCCTGTATAGTCAGCGTGAACCAGCGTATTCACCAACGCCTCACGGAGCGCCTCATGCACAGGTGTATCGTCTTGTCGCTGCCCACCCTTCAATTCAAAAGGCACTTTAAGGTCAGCCACCAGCTTGCGATAAACTCGACGATAAAAATCAAACACATTGCCAGACCATGTGCCATCTGGCACTACTCGATCTATCCAGCGTTTATCTGCGCGTGCCTCAGGGCGCTCTTGATAATCTACAAAATAATGAGGCACAGCTTCCTGAATGGCGTGCCATTGACCAAACATCAAGAGACCTGCAAGTGTTAAACCCGACTGTCCTGTTTGTCGATCACGCCGCCAGGCACCAATTTTTTGCAGAAAATTTTCTCCTGTGTCTTCAAGGAAAGGGTGGCTAGGATTTCGATCACGCAGTGTTTGCCGGTAAATACGCAGACTTTCTTGGTCTAGATCTGCGAAGCCATAACCCTGCAGAATGCGTTGATCACGATCATCTTCCACTTGCTCCGCCAACATGCGCTTGATGGTTTCATCATCACAACGCCTATCCCCTTCATGCAAGCGGCGGTAAGTGTTGCCATTAAAGGGATTGCTGTTTAAAAAAACAGGTTTTTGCTTACGGGTCGCTGCAGGGACTTCGATCATTACCAGATCACTATTTTCTAGGGTGAGTTTTCGTACATGCCGATCGGTAAGTAAATTGATGCTGACTTTTTGACGATTGTTAAGATTATCAAATAGCTCTTTGATAATTCGCTCTACGTCTGGAATGCCGATACATTCAAAACGCCCTTTTTTTTCTTTTATGCCGAGAATCACCAGGCCACCGTGTGTGTTGGCAAAAGCGCTATAAGTAGACCAAAAATCATCGGGTAATTTGCCTCGCCCGTCAGGGCCTACGGCTAATTTGCACTCTAAATCCACAGACTCACGCAAGAGAGCAATGTCCTCAAATTTTTTAATTTCAATCATGTTTAACGCCTTTGATTGAGGTAGAACGAGCCTGGATCGTTTAGCATGGTTTAATCCCTGCGCTTGCGGTCTGGTTTGCGATGAAATAAGAAATTTCAGTTAAATCAGTGTGTTGAGGGGGCATTGGTGCGCGATTCCTGTTTGCGATGAAATGACGACTACGCCCACGCAGGGATGTAACGCGCATATCGCCGAGAGGTTTCAAGCGCAGGTTGTCATTGCTGTCACGCGGGCGCTTCACAGCGGGGGCGTCGCCCGTGTCGTGAAAGTGGCACTGCTGCCAGCTTTGAATTGCGGGTCGCACGTAGGTGCTCACGGCCAGCGCCGCCAACAACTTGAAGATGCCAATGAAGTTACTTTTGCCCGCGCCGTTGGCGCCAATCAAAACGTTGAGCGGACGCAGGGCAAAGTCTTCCAGCTGGGCGATGGATTTATAGCCCTTGACGGTAATTGTCTGAATTTGACCTGATTCCGTGACTTCATGGTGAATAAATTCTGACTTCGCTATTGAAATCAGGTATTTAGACTCCATCTTGAGTTAACCCTGAAGGTGAACTCAAGATGACTGACTTTATCATTA
>JAUMCS010000009.1:41545-52441 GCA_032122355.1 Burkholderiaceae bacterium | reverse complement strand
TTTAGATTGAAATGAAAAATAGGCAAAATTTTAAGGTTAAAAATAAATCTTTACCAATCATCGACTGCTATTAGTAACCCCTTTAAGTTCGCTTTAAAGCCTATTAACAAGCAGAATAATCGGTTACAATAATAGGTTTACTGCTTGAGCAATTGGTTCTACACACATTGGGTTCAGAGTGCTTAAGCTGGCATGGGGTTACCGCCACCCTTATGGCGAGGTGAGGCTGGTTGACTGGCAGCAATTTAGTGCTTAGCAACCAAGCCGGATTATGATGGGAGTGTGCTCATGGCACGTGTATGTGAAGTAACGGGTAAACGCCCGATGACGGGAAACAATGTTTCCCATGCGAACAACAAAACCAAACGTCGATTTCTTCCAAATCTGCACTACCGCCGTTTTTGGGTAGAGAGTGAAAATCGTTGGGTGCGCTTGCGTATTACCAATGCTGCTCTGCGCCTGATTGATAAAAAAGGCATTGATGTGGTTCTGGCCGACTTGCGCGCGCGCGGTCAAATTTAATTCAGCTAGCGGAAGGAAATCATCATGGCAAGCAAAGGCGGTCGCGAAAAAATTAAGCTAGAGTCCTCAGCAGGAACTGGCCATTTTTACACCACAAACAAAAATAAAAAAACCACTCCTGAAAAAATCGAACTCATGAAGTTCGATCCCAAAGCACGTAAGCATGTGCTCTACAAGGAAACCAAGCTGAAATAATTTTCATTGGTTTTTCCAAAAACAAAAAAGCACTCCACTGGAGTGCTTTTTTTATGTAGGCTGCGAACTGGCAGGGTGCCTATGGAATTGGCGTTGGGGCTGTGCCAGCTGGCTGTACACGAGTTTTCCCGCCATTTGAAATCAAGATGACTTTGTCGCCAGGCTGGAAATTGGCATCACCCCTAGCCTGTATAATAGATTTACGCTCGCCATTACTGAGCTGAACAATTATTTCAACGGCATCTTCTTTGGTGAACATACGCTCTGCGGCATTGCCAATAACGCCACCGGCTACCGCTCCTAGAACTCCGGTAGCTACGTTGAGCCTATCATCTTTATTGCCAGCAGCTAACACACCGCCAACCACCGCACCCGCAGCGGCACCCATGCCAGTTTGTGAACCATCAATCACGACCTTGTGCACACTGATGACGGTAGCATCTTGAATCGAGGATAAGCGTTGTGCTGAAGATCGATCAACGACATTGGGGCTGGAACTGGCGCAGGCTGCGAGCACAGCCATAGCTCCGATTAAGATAAAACACTGAAAGCGATGGTTCATGTGAATTCAGCCTTGCAAAAGTGAAGTGAGAAAATGAAAATAGGCTTGGATTGAGCTTGGTATGGGTTAACCCCAACACTTCCTATTATCTTACATCTTCAAAATACATGATGATAGATATTGTGTGTTGCAAGTTTGACTGAAAACACTATCAAGGAGTTGTTATGCCACAGTATCAAGCACCCCTGCGCGATATGCAATTTGTTTTGCATGAGTTGCTGCAATCCGCATCTGTGCTCGCACAAATGCCATACTACCAAGATTGTGATGCAGATACCCTCAATGCGGTTTTGGATGAAGGTGCGCGGTTTGCCCAGGATGTAGTGTTTCCTTTGAACCAGGTGGGTGATCGAATGGGGTGTCAGTGGGATCGCGATCAGCATACGGTTAGAACCCCAACAGGGTTTACTACTGCCTATCAGCAGTATGTTCAAGCCGGTTGGCCCAGCTTAAGCGGCGACCCCGATTATGGCGGTCAGGGCTTGCCCATGGTGTTAAACCAAGCTTGGTATGAGATGCTCAATAGTGCCAATCAGGCTTGGACTATGTACCCGGGGTTGACTCATGGCGCCTATGAATGCTTGCATGCGCACGGAACTGATGAGCAAAAGAAGGTTTTTTTGCCAAAGCTAGTGAGTGGTGAGTGGACTGGCACCATGTGCTTGACAGAACCGCACTGTGGAACCGATTTGGGTTTATTGCGCACTCAGGCCGTGATGCAGGCCGATGGTAGTTATCAAATTACCGGTAGCAAAATATTTATTTCTTCTGGTGAACACGATATGACGGAAAACATCGTGCATTTGGTACTGGCGCGCCTACCTGATGCGCCAGTCGGCAGCAAAGGTATTAGCCTGTTTGTTGTTCCGAAATGGAATGTATTACCCGATGGTGCACTGGGTGAACGTAATCGAATTATGTGCACAGGGCTGGAGCACAAAATGGGCATACATGGGAATGCAACCTGCCAAATGACCCTTGAGGGAGCCAGAGGAAGTATCGTGGGAGAGCCTCATAAAGGCTTGGCAGCGATGTTTGTGATGATGAATGCAGCAAGGCTAGGCGTGGGTATTCAAAGTTTGGGCTTAACCGAGGTGGCCTACCAAAATGCGGCGGCGTATGCCAAGCAACGTCGCCAAATGCGCAGCTTAAAAGGCCCGCAAGATCCAAAAGAGCCAGCTGATTGCATTTTGGTACATGCGGATGTAAGGCGCATGTTGCTGACCGCCCGCGCTTATGCCGAAGGTGGGCGAGCCATGGCATTACATGTGGCTTTGTTACTGGACATAGAGCAACACCACCCAGATGCATCAATGCGGGAGTCTGCAGCTGATGAGGTGAGTTTGCTCACGCCGATTATCAAGGCATTTCTCACGGAGAACGGTTGGCGCGCCACGAGTGAGTGTTTGCAGGTATTCGGCGGGCATGGTTATATTGCAGAGTGGGGGGTAGAGCAGTTTGTGCGGGATGCCCGCATCAATATGATTTATGAGGGTACCAATACGATACAGGGTTTGGATTTGCTGGGGCGCAAGGTGTTGGCCGATCGTGGCCATAAGATCAAGGCCTTGGGGAAAAAAATACAAGCATTTATCGAAGAGCAGGGCGTGCGTAAAGAGATGCAGCGGTTTATCAATCCGCTCGAAGCACTAACCCGACAGCTTACACCACTGACCACCCAATTAGGTTTGAAGGCTTTTGCTAATGCTGATGAGGTTGGCGCAGCCGGGAGTGATTATTTGCGCTTGTGTGGCCATTGGATCATGGGTTGGATGTTTGCGCGCATGGCCGCAGTGGCGCTCGCGCAAAAAGGCAAAGATGAGGCTTTTTATTCATCCAAATTACAGGTGGCTGAGTTTTATTTTGAAAAACTATTTCCCGAAACGGCAGCCCTGCAGACCACACTGCAATCAGGTGCCGCTACACTCATGGCCATGCCTGCTGAGCGTTTTTGATCGTATGGGAGGAGCCTATTTATGAAAAACTATGGAATTGCTATTGCACTATTTCAGGCTGCCGCCGCTATGGCTCAGGTGACACCTGCAGGGCTATGGAAAACGATTGATGAAAATACGGGTCAGGCGCGGTCATTGATACGGATTGTTGAAACTGGGGGCATTTATACAGGGCGTGTTGAGAAAAGTTTGGAGCCCAACAGCAAACCAGGGGCTTTGTGTGACAAATGCTCAGATGATCGTAAAGATAAGCCTATCATAGGCTTGGATATTATTCGAGGAATTCGGGCTAATCGGGATGAGCCCGGTTTGTTTGACGGTGGTGAAGTGATTGACCCCGAAAGTGGCAGAATTTACCGCTTTAGCCTGAAGCCCATGGAAATGGGTGCCAAACTTCGGGTAAGAGGCTATTTTGGCCCATTTTTTCGTTCACAGGTATGGCTGCGTGCCGATTAATTCGCAGGGTGTTGGAGTATTAAAACATGAATCGATTTCCAGTTCGTCAGGTGGCAGTGTTAGGCGCGGGTGTTATGGGTGCGCAAATTGCCGCTCATCTGATCAATGTGGGTGTGCCCGTTTGCTTATTTGATTTGCCGGCCAAGGAAGGGCCTGCTAATGGTATTGTGCAACGCGCTATTGCCAACCTGGGTAAACTCAAACCAGCACCACTGGCTTTAGCCGATTTGGCAACACGTATGCAGGCGGCCAACTATGACAGCGATTTAGCGCGTTTAGCTGAATGCGATTTGATTATTGAGGCCATTGCCGAGCGCATGGAGTGGAAACATGATTTATATGCTCGGATTGCCCCTCATGTGGCCAAACATGCCGTACTGGCCAGCAATACATCGGGCCTAAGTATTTCGGCCTTAGCCGATGGATTGCCTGAGGAACTGCGCCCGCGTTTTTGTGGTGTGCATTTTTTTAATCCCCCGCGCTATATGCCTTTGGTGGAGCTGATTGCTGCGCCAGCGACTCAGCCTGAAGTGATGGATCAGTTGGAAACCTTTGTCACACGCACTTTGGGTAAAAGTGTGGTGCGTGCTAAAGATACGCCCAACTTTATTGCTAATCGAGTGGGTATTGCCGGTATGTTGGCGGTCATGCATGAGGCTCAACAATTCCAATTGAGCTACGATTTGGTGGATGACCTCACCGGTAAAAAATTAGGTCGCGCCAGTTCAGGCACATTCCGTACGGCCGATGTGGTGGGCTTAGACACCATGGCGCATGTGATTGGTACGATGCAAACCACGCTGTCCCTGGAAACGGACCCGTTTTATGCCAGTTTTCGAACGCCTGCTGTGCTACAAGGATTGATTCAAGCAGGAGCACTAGGCCAAAAAACCAAGGCTGGGTTTTTCAAGAAAGAAGGCTCGCAAATTTTGCGCTTGGATGCAGCATCGGGGCAGTATGTGGCAGCGGATGCGAAGGCCGATCCTTTGATTGATCGTATTTTAAAACGGCCCGCTCCTGAACGCTTACAGCTTTTACGTGAGAGCGATCATCCACAAGCGCAGTTTTTGTGGGCCGTGCTGCGTAACAGCTTTCACTATGCAGCAGTGCATTTAAGTACTATAGCAAACAGTGCCCGAGACTTGGATTTTGCGATGCGTTGGGGTTTTGGTATGAAGCAAGGTCCTTTTGAGTTGTGGCAAGAAGCCGGTTGGGGGCAAGTAGCGCAATGGGTGCAGGCTGATATTGATGCTGGTAAGGCCCTATGTGCAGTGCCATTGCCGGCATGGGTTATGCAAGGGCCTGTGGCTCAGGCGCAAGGTGTGCATACGGCCGAAGGCTCTTGGAGCCCCAGCATGGGGCAGTCTGTTGGGCGCAGTCAGTTGCCCGTATATGCTCGCCAGAAGTTTCCTGAGGTGCTCAAAGGCGAGGCTTTGCTCGATCCTCTCAAAGCTGGCCGCGAGGTATTTCGTAATGATGAGTTACGCTTATGGACGCTAGATGAGCAAATTTTGATTGCAAGCATTACCGCCAAATTGCATTTGATCAGCCCTACCGTTACGGCAGGTTTGCACAAAGCCGTAGCGTTGGCGCAAGCCCAGTTTGATGCCATGGTGATTTGGTCACCTGACGAAGTTTTCTCGGCTGGGGCGAATTTAGAGGCATTGATGCCCGTATTTATGCAGCAAGGTGTCGCGGGTATCACACAAGAACAGCAGCATCTGCAAAACCTGATGTTGGCTTTACGCTATGCCCAAGTGCCGGTTGTGGCCGCTATACGGGGTTTGGCCTTAGGTGGGGGTTGTGAGTTGGCTTTGCATTGTTCGAGGCGTGTGGCCCATCTTGAAAGTTATATCGGTTTGGTTGAAGTGGGTGTGGGGCTACTACCTGGAGCCGGGGGCTTGACGTATATGGCTAGGCGTGCGGCTGAGCGGGCCCAAGCTGGGCATGCGAATGGGGATTGTCTCCCTTTCCTCAAAGATACCTTTATGCATGCAGCTACCGCTAAGGTCAGCAGTAGTGGGGTTGAAGCACTAGATATGGGCTACTTACAAGAAGGTGACTGTATCGTAGCGCATAAAGATGAATTGCTGCACGTGGCACTTGAACAAGCCAAGGCTATGGCTGCAAGCAATTGGCGTGCGCCATTGCCTGCGCAATTCGCGGTTGCCGGACGTACAGGCTGGGCCACCATGGAGGCGCAGTTGATCAATATGCTCGAAGGCGGAATGATTTCTGAACATGACCACACGATTGTTAGCCGTATGGCCCAAGTAGTGTGTGGGGGCGATGTAGACCCAGGCTCAGTGGTCACAGAGGCCTATTTGATGGCACTGGAGCGTGAGCATTTCGCACCTTTGATTGCACATCCTAAAACCCAAGAGCGCATCATGGGGATGTTATCCAGTGGAAAACCGGTGAGAAACTAACCAAGAGGTGGAAGTGCTATGAGTCGTACCCTGAAAGATGCCTATATCGTTGCTGCTACACGCACTCCGGTGGGTAAAGCAGGGCGAGGTAGTTTCAAAACTACGCGCCCGGATGATTTATTGGTTGCGGCCTTGAAGGGGGCGCTGGCACAAGTGCCACAACTCGATCCGGCAGCCATTGAGGATGTGGTGGTGGGCTGTGCCATGCCCGAAGCCGAGCAAGGCCTTAACGTAGCGCGCATGGCGCTATTGTTGGCAGGTTGGCCCAATACCATAGCGGGAGTGACGGTAAACCGGTTTTGCGCATCGGGCTTAACAGCGGTGCAAATGGCGGCTGATCGAATACGGGTGGGTGAGGCTGATGTCCTCGTGGCAGGAGGCTGCGAGAGTATGAGTATGGTTCCCATGAGTGGCCATAAGCCGGCTTTCAATCCGGCCATTTTTGCTCATGATGCCAATCGCGGTATTGCTTTTGGTATGGGCCTAACAGCTGAAAAAGTGGCGCAACAATGGCAAATATCGCGCCAGGCGCAAGATGAATTTGCTTTGGCTTCGCACCAAAAGGCCCTGGCTGCTATGGCTAATAAATCTTTTGAAGCGGAAATTACACCCGTAGAAGTTATTGAGCGCACGCCTGATTTGCTCAAGGGCGGAGTGCAGGAGCAGCGCCGTTGGGTCAACTTTGATGATGGCCCTAGGGCAGATTCCTCTTTAGAGGGTTTAATGCGCTTGAAGCCAGCATTTTCAGCGTGGGGGTCTGTGACGGCAGGCAATAGTTCGCAAACCAGCGATGGTGCGGCCGCCATTATTTTGGCTAGTGAACAGGCAGTGAAAACGATGGGATTAGTACCTTTGGCACGATATGTGGGTTTTGCTGTGAAAGGTGTGGCCCCAGAAATCATGGGGATCGGCCCAGTAACGGCGATTCCAGCGGCCTTGGCCCAGGCTGGCTTGTCTCTCCAAGATATGGATTGGATAGAACTCAATGAAGCCTTTGCCGCACAATCATTAGCTGTGATGAATACTCTGCACCTGGATGCGGACCAGGTTAATCCATTGGGCGGGGCTATTGCGCTAGGGCATCCATTGGGCGCGACAGGTGCTATTCGGGTAGCCACTTTGGTGCACGCATTGCGCCGGAATCAATTGCGTTACGGTATGGTGACTATGTGTGTGGGTACAGGCCAAGGGGCTGCGGGGATTTTTGAGCGGGTTTAATGCGGAGTTGCGCTGGGGGCTGCATTGTTGATGTGAGGTAGTAGTGCCTTCAATCGGGGGAGCGCCCTGATTGCATTGTGCATGGTGTTAGTGGCAGTTTCGTGTGCATTCCAGCCACGTAGAGAGCTGAGGCTTTCTGCAATTCGTACCAGTTGGGCAGGTTCATTGCGCGCGCTTGGGTAGGCCTGGTCGGTCAATTTGATGCGATTCGCACGGGGTTGATACAACCACTGAGGGGGAATGTCAGGCGCATCGGTTTCCAGCACGATGGCAGATGGATCAATGGTTTGTGCCAAGCGTCGGATTTGTAGCGCACGGTCAAAGGTAAGGGTGCCTCCAAAACCCAGAGCAAACCCTCTGCTAATGAATTGCTCAGCTTGCTGTTGGCTGCCATTGAATGCGTGGGCAATGCCACCGACTACTGGGTGTTGCTGCAACACCTTGAGTAAATCATCGGCACTGCGCCTGACATGCAGAATAACTGGTAACTCAAACTCACGGGCCAATTGGATTTGTGCGATGTAGCACTGCATTTGATGTTCACGGTCAATATCCGTGACAAAATAATCGAGGCCAATTTCACCCACAGCCACTAAGTGGGGGTCCTCTCTGGCCTGAGCAAGAGCTTGGCGCAAAAGAGTGAAGTGCGTGGCTGTTATACCAGGGGTGTAGAGCGGATGTATGCCTAAGGCATAGGCCAAACCGTGGGTACGAGCGAGAGTTTGAACTTGGCTGAAATGATCGAGTTGTACTGCCGGTATCACCAGCATCCCCACACCTGCTTGCCGAGCGCGTTCCAGTATGGCTAGGCGGTCAACATTGAATTCAGAGGCATCAAGGTGACAGTGGGTATCAATCCACATTCAAACCAGCTGGCCATTGACCAGTTCAAGTTGTCGCGAACAACGCTGCGCCAAACGGGCATCATGAGTAACCAGCACCAGCGAGCTTTTTTCTGATACGACGCGGCTCAAGATGAGATCAAAAACCTGATCGGCCGTTTGACGATCTAGATTCCCGGTGGGTTCGTCGGCCAATACGCAAGCGGGTTTGGTAACCAAAGCTCGGGCAACTGCAACGCGCTGACGTTCGCCGCCAGATAGTTCGGCGGGGCGGTGGTCAATTCGCTTCCCCAAGCCAACTGCACTTAGGATTTTGGCAGCCTCATCCCACGCTGCATACTTATCCATGCGACGAATACGTAAGGGCATTGCAACATTCTCCAGGGCACTAAATTCAGGTAGCAAATGGTGAAATTGGTAAATAAAACCTAGGTATAGGTTCTGCCACATACCCAGTGTATAGGTATCCATTTGAGACAAGTCACTGCCCATGAGTTCTATCTTGCCTGACATGGGCTTATCAAGACCACCCAATAAATGAAGTAATGTGCTTTTGCCCGACCCTGATGCACCCACAATGGCTATGGACTCACCTTCCCCTACTTGAAGTTGGACCTGTTGAAGTACATCAATACGCTGTAGATCAGAGCCCTGGCCCTCTTGAAAGCTATGACTTAAATCGTAGGCGCTTAAGACGGTACGAGTAAATATAGGTACAGGATTATTCATAACGTAAAGCCTGGGCAGGTTGTACACGACTGGCGCGCCAACTCGGATAAATGGTGGCAATAAAAGCCAGTATGAGGGAGATGAGGGTAATGGGTGCAATATCTCTCCATTGCGGGTCACTGGGCATACGGCTGATGAGGTATACCGAGGCTGGAAGAAAATGGGTGGAGAGCAATTGCTCAATGGCAGAAACAATAGAACCAACGTTAAAAGCAATAATAAGTCCCATGACAAGGCCACTCATGGTACCCATTAGACCTGCCGTAGCGCCTTGCAGCATGAAGATGGTCATGATGGATTGCGGGCTGGCCCCCATTGTACGAAGAATAGCAATATCCGAGGTTTTGTCGGTAACGGTCATCACCAGTGTGCTGACCAAGTTGAAGGCGGCAACGGCTACGATAAGGGTAAGGATGATAAACATCAGCCGTTTTTCTAGTTGCACTGCATCAAACCAATTGCGGTTGGTGCGGGTCCAATCACTCACGATAATTTGGCTAGGCATGACTGCACTGAGGTATTCACCCGCTTCACGTGCATCATGTCCGTTTTCTAATCGTAGCTGGATGCCATTGGGACCTCCAGTGCGCATTAATTTCGCAGCATCATCGATGTTAATCAATGCCATGGCACTATCGTATTCAAAATGACCTGAATCAAATAAACCTGCAACGCGAAATGTTTTGAAGCGAGGTAATACGCCAGCTGCAGTGGTTTTGCCTTGAGGGGTGACTACACTGATACGGCTACCTTTTTCTACTCCTAATTGCCGTGCTAATTCAATGCCTAGTAGGATGTTCCAACGGCCTGGTTGTAAGTCTTTCACAAGCTCTGGGTTATTTTCGATCAGTGGCGTAACAAAGGCTTCTTCTAAGGGGTCAATTCCGCGCAGATAGACTCCTTGCATCGAATCCCCCTTGGCTATTAGTGCTTGGCCTCTAACAAACGGGGCTGAACCGATAATATCAGGGCGTAGTTGTTTGCATTGGCGTGCGATCAATTTCCATTGAGTCAGAGGTTCGTTGTTAGCTGAACGTATTTCAATGTGTGGAACAATGCTAAGCATACGGTCACGAACTTCTTTTTGAAATCCATTCATCACACTCAAAACAATGATAAGAGCAGCAACACCCAATGCAATGCCCAGGATTGAAATAGTGGAAATGAATGAAATAAAAGCGTTGCGTCTACCCTTTCGTCCAGTTCGGATATAGCGCCAGCCTATTAGAAACTCATATTCAGGGAATTTAAAATTCATCATCCCTAAATCGTATCAGTTTGGCGCACTGATTGCCAAGTCAGGTAAGAATTGTTATGAGTACGTCAGGGTAAATGGTTGGCACCAATAGTTTAGCTCAGCGTATTTTCAGTGAGATGGCTAAGACTTGATTCGGCAGGCTTCTGAGGAATTTTACGAAGTAAAGCGGCTAGGAAAGTATGTGTTTCGCGGGTTAAGGCGTTTGCTTTTTCAAGACTGGTGGTTTGATTAAAGGGTTTGATCAGGGCTATCTTCTCAAGCTCTTCAGCTATAGCCGCAGCAGGTTGCGCTTGAAAACAGCTTAAAAGTCCTTTGAGTGTATGCGCTAAACGGTTAACGTCAATGGGGTTGTTTTGTTCACAGGCCTTTTGAAGTTTGTCTAGATCTGTTGGGCAACTCTGATGAAAGGCTTCTCCAATAATCGATAAGATTTCTGGATTGGCGGTATTGAGCGCTTGGGCATAATCGAATGTCGAGGGCTCTGAACTGGCTAAAGGTGATATGGGTAGTTCAGAAGGTGCACATATCGCAGAGTCGGTTTTCTTGGGTAAATATTTTTCCAACATGCGTTGTAAATCAGCTGAATGCAGCGGCTTGGAGAGGTAGTCGTCCATACCAGCATCCAAGCAGCGCTGACGATCTGACTCCATGGCATTGGCCGTTAAAGCAATGATGATGGTGCGACGCAAGCCTTCATTTTTCTCTAGGCTCCGAATGCGCTCGCAAGCCT
>JAUMCS010000009.1:4013-41535 GCA_032122355.1 Burkholderiaceae bacterium | reverse complement strand
ATGACATCGAATTCATTTTCTGCAAATAGGTTCAGGGCTTCCTGTCCGTCATTGGCAACCGTCACTTGGTGATTCCAACGCATTAGTATTCGCTTAGCCAATAGTTGATTAACAGAATTGTCCTCTGCCAACAAAATACGTGCGGGTAAGGTGCTAGAGGATGTGGCTGCTGTAGAAACCAAGCTATTGTTGGAAGGCAGTGTTTCTTGAGTGGGTTTAAGGCTGGGCTTTTTGACAATAACACCCGCAACGCTGTGAGCAATTTCTGCCGCCGATGCCGGTGTTAGCAGTATGGTAAAAGGCATAGAGCTGGGCATGGTATGGCGCTCTGATGAGGTGCTAACGGGTGTGAGTATGAATGTTGGCGGTAAGTTTTTTTGCTGGTTGAGCAAATCGCGTGCAAGATGAGCTCCGCGTTGCTGGGGTAAGTCTGAATCAATGATGATGGCATCAAAGAGTGGCTTCTGATGGAAAATTTTTTGAATGTCATCCAGCGTTGTGGCTGTGGCAACTGAGCAATCGATGGATTCCAGGTATTTTTTTAATATTTGACTTTGAGAACTGTCTCTGTCTACCAGTAAGAAGCGACAACCTTTGAGGTTTTCGCCCTTATGGTGGCGTTTTTGCGGATGATTATGTTCTGAGTTAGGGATTTGAATGGGTAGTTCTACTTGAAAAATGGAGCCTTTTCCTTGTTGGCTCTCGACCTGAATATGACCTCCCATCATTTGCGCTAGACGGTGGGTGATAGTTAGACCCAAACCGGTTCCACCAAAACGGCGGGTGATGGAGGAGTCCTCTTGTACAAAAGGCGCAAAAATACGCTCTAGTTGATCGTTGGATATGCCGATGCCTGTATCTTGAACCGCAATTCTGATGCGGGTCTGGGTACCTTGGGTGTCGAGTGCTTCTAAACGGGTGACAATTTCACCTTGCTCAGTGAATTTGGCTGCATTACCCACTAAATTGGTAAGAATTTGTCGGATACGCCCTGGATCGCCGATGATTTGCGAGGGGATGTTGGGTGCAATGTCCAGTGCCATTCGTACATTGCCCTGGTTGACTCGGGGTGCATTAGCCCGCATGACCTCGGTGATTAAAGATGCTAGGTCAAAAGTGATTTGTTCAAGTGACATTTTGCCAGCTTCAATTTTAGACAGGTCTAAAATTTCATTGAGCAAATACATCAATGAATCGGATGATTGTTTGACCAAGCATAGGTATTCTTTTTGTTGCGTATCTAAGGGAGTATCTAGCAATAATTCAGTCAAGCCTATGATCCCATTCATAGGCGTACGCAACTCATGGCTCATGTTGGCCAGAAAATCACTTTTGAGCCGGTTAGCGGCCTCAGCAGCACGCCGAGCATGTTCGGTGGCCCTAGCCATTTCTTTTTGGGAGGTAATATCAACAAATGTACCGAGTAGTCCTATAACATTGCCTTGGGTGTCTCGTAAAGCCGCTTTGCTGACAACAGCATCCATCTCGATTTGATTGCGCAATACCATGTGGCTTTCAAAAACTACTGGTGTGTCGGATTCGAGTGCCTCTTTTGTGTGGTGTTGATGATAGGGGGTTTCTGTGACATAACCTAATTCTTGCGTGGTTTTACCCACCGCCTGATCTAATTCAAGATGAAATAGTTGAGCATAGGCTTGATTAAAGCGTACATAGCGCAGTTGCGCATCTTTCACAAAGGCTGGTACCGGTAGGCTTTGAAAAAGGGTGTCGACAAAGGCTAATTGCTGCGCGAGTTGGTCATTGGCTTGTTTACGCTCAGTGATGTCATTAAAAGTTCCAGTCATGCCAGAGATGCGATGGGAGTCAAGCATGAGTGGTTGTACATGCACTTCCGTCCAGACCATTACGTTGTCAGGGCGGATTAACCTGTACTCACCGAGAATATGGGGCCTGTCTCCGGCAAGAAGTTCTGATACCGCAGTACGCCATTTGACTACATCCGAGTCGGCAATGAATTCATCAAGCTTTTTGCCCATGCAGTCATATTCAGACAGGCCTATGGTTCGAACCCAAGCTTGGTTAGTGAAGATTAATCGACCTCGTGAATCTGTTCTAAAAACAACTTCCGAAAGGTTGTTTAAAACGGCTTGGTATCCCGCCCCAATTCGTTCAAATTGTTCGCGCAAACGAATTTGTTCATTTTGCTCGGATTTTAATCGAGTAACCAAATTCGTGACTGCTTCTGACAGTGCTATTAAATTTTGATCATCTGGTATGTTCTTGCGGCTTGTCTTGGTTGCTGATTTATGTCCAGTGGCTGTTTGCGCTAGTGCGCCCAATGAAGCGATAGCACGATTACGTTCTTCCAATTCGTGGTTTAGTCGGGCATTGGCTTGACTCAGATCAATTGAACTCAACTCAAGGCTGCGTGTGCGTAGCTCAGAGTCACGTTCAAATTGACAGAAATTTGCGTCAATTCGTTGAATAAACTGCGGCAATTGAAGTAGCAGCGTTTGTAGTTCAGGTGGCAAATGCGCATTAATAACGGGCGCATGTTGTTCAAGTAATGTATTTAAGGTATGAATTGACTCTATGCCGCAATACTTACGTATGAGGCGCTGTAAGGTTTTATGAGAAACATTTAAGCTTGGTGTTCGCATAGCCAGGTGATGGTCATGGTTTGATTGTGGAGGCGGCAGTCTTGGTTAAAGTTCCAAGCGGATATTTCTCCGTTGGAGTAGAAGCCTGTGTATAGAGTTTGATCTCCCAGTACATCAGCAACAGTTTCGATTTCTTGATCAACCATGTCCCCCATAATCAGTTTGCGGCCTACACAGCTGACTAAAAGTGCCAATGCATCATCTTTCATTGTGCTGGGGCGTTGAATTTTCTCAGCTGCTTCAGCGGCGGCTTCGATGAGGTTTTGGGTTGAAGCGTGCATCATCCGCACTCGAGCGCCAGTTTTAAGCTCACCAGCCAAAATAAGAGCCTTTTGCGTTTCATCTATCCCTAAGATAGTTCGAATGAGACCATTATCTGGGTTGGCTTCATCCTCGATTTCTAGTGGAAATAACAGGCCAGATGCAGGAAGGTCATTGGCATATTTACCCAGATAGCGCATGTACATATCGAGCGCAGGCTCATGATCAACGGTGTATAGAATATTTCCCTCGGCCTTAGTTACCTGCCTAGTCGGTCCAAACGGGGTCCAGCCACCGCGCGCGCAACTACCTGCAATTAGGCTCAATCCATGAAAACCTAGAGCGACTACATGGTTTTCACTCACACCATGTGGTCCAATTGTAAAGGTTTGTTTAAAAGTGCCATTGTCACCCGCTAACCCGCCAGAGACGCTGATGGTTTCTGGTTGGGTAAAACCTTTTTTCAAGCCATTTACCAAAGCGCTACCATTTATGTTGACTCCTGGCGCAAATATCAATACATGTTGTAAATTGGGGTGATCCAGCTTTTGCGCTAAGGCTAGACCAACTTCCTCAGAATGGGACATTTGCGTCAGTGGGCAACTGGCTGAATAGACTTGGCTGGTGTCAAACCGAATAGCTGTTGCGGTTAAAGTGCCTGAGTGAGTTTGTGAGGCCAAAATTTCACCAGATGTACTGCAACCTACTAGCAAGCTATGAGGTAATTGCTTTTGCAAAAGGGAAATCAAGCTATTGTCAGACTGGAGTGAACTTTTAAAAAATGCGATATCTCCAAACAAAAATACCACCTGCGGATGAATGCTTTGAAGTTCCTCCAACTCATTTGATGATGGCGAATGAGCCAGTAATGGGACGATGATTTGTTTGACTCTCATCATGCTGCCTTCTGCTATAAATAGGCTGTATTGATTAAAATCATACGGATGCTCGGCGTGGCAATCTACTCGTTATTACCCGAATAGCGATGCAACATGGTTTTCGCCGATTCAATACACACACCATAGGCAAGACTCAGCAACAGTACACATATCAAGTAAGGCCAACGAAGGGACTCAAAACTCAATGTCATTTGGGTGAAAGAGCAAACCGGCATCATCAAGGCCAATAGGCCAACTATCACGCAACTGAGGACGATAGGCGCACTTGGCAAATTCTCCCAACGGGTTTTTGAGCGACACAACAAAATAATGGTGATGAGTTCAGTGAGTAAGGAAAATTGAAACCATGCGGTCTGAAACTCTGCCTCAGATACCCCCCAGGTAAACGATAGTAAGCCAAATAGGGCGGCATCAAATCCACTACTGATCAGCCCAAATGCAAGAATGGTTCGAACAAAGTCAGTCAGTTGCCAGCGCTGAGATTTTTGTATTATTTCTGAGGGAACTCGATCCACACTTAAAAAGAGGGCAGGTACGTCCGAGAGTAAATTGTTGAGTAATATTTGCCCCGATGACATCGGAAAGAATGGCAACAGTATGCTGCCGATGGCCATGCTGAGCATATTGCCCAAGTTGGCACTGGTCGTTACGGTCAGGTACTTGCGCGTGTTGGCAAAGGTGCGTCGACCTTCATCAATTCCTCTGGACAGAACCCGCAAATCATTTTTCGTGAGGACAACATCCGCACTTTGACGAGCTACTTGTGCGGCATTGTGTACCGATACAGCGACATGCGCTGCTTGAAGAGCGGGCACGTCATTCAAGCCGTCACCTAGGTAACCTACGATTTGCCCAGAATGCCTTAATGCCCTTATGATGCGCGCTTTGTGGTGGGGCTCGGTTTGGGCAAAAATGGGTGTAATGGCTGCGCGTTGACAAAGTGCAGCATCATCCAGTAAATCAATGTGGTGTCCACATAAAATCGAGGATGCTTGAAGGCCCCTCGCTAACCCGACGGATTGAGCGATTTGAAGGGCAACAGAGGCCTGATCTCCGGTAATCATCTTGACTTCTACGCCTCGGTTGTTCAGCTCCCGGATGGTGTGAAGGGCATCCGGTTTTGGAGGGTCATCGAACGTGAGAAAGCCCTCAAGTACGAAGTGATGTTCATCATCCACAGAGAGTGCAGTACTTTGCTGTTTTTCTCGGGTTGCCAGTGCCAATACTCGTCTACCTTGCTGGCCTTGCTCTTGGCATAGTTGGTTGATCTGGGCGCGCCGCACGGTACTGATTTCAGCAGTCGAGTGGGTTTGGGTGCGCTCGTGAGTGCATAGGTCTAGCAGTTTATGAGCTGCGCCTTTGGTAATGATAAAACGATCCCCCTTTTCATCTTGAATTTCAATAGTGATACGCTGACGGAAGAAGTCATACCCGAGTTCGCCGATTTTGGTTAGCCCTTGCGGCTGCCATTGATGATGTTGAGCATCTTGTATTAATACTTGATCCAGAGCACTGGAGCTGCTACTTTGTAGCATGGCATTGCTCCATCCCAATTGTCTGATATCTAAGCTTGAGCTGCCATGGGTGTCTATGGCATCATGCACAACCATGCTGGCTTGCGTTAGTGTGCCGGTTTTGTCGGTGCATAGCACTGTCATGGTGCCTAAATCTTCCATTACTTCTAATCGGCGCACAATAACACCTACTCTAGACATGGCCATGGCACCCTTGGCAACCGTAATACTCACAATGGCTGGAAGCATTTCGGGGGATAGTCCTATGGCTAAAGCTAAACAAAAAAGCAGACCATCCATCAGCGGACGTTTTTGCCACTGATTAAAGGCCAAGGTTACAACTAGCATGATTGTGACGATGTACAGCAGTATCAACCCCAATTGTTTAATGCCTCGATTGAATTCCGAGATGGGCCGAGGTTGTTGCAAGGTGGCACTGATTTCACCCCATAGCGTATTGGGGCCGGTGTAAACCACCAACATATCGGCCGATCCGCCGTAGACGGAGCTACCCATATAAAGCACGTTATGTCTTTCGGCAATCGAGGCATTACCAGCAACCACCCCAGGGAATTTAGGGGTGGGTTGGGGTTCGCCGGTTAGGCTAGCTTGTACTATCGTGAGTTGATTCGATGTAATAATGATCCCATCAGCAGGTATCCAATCGCCGGGGTGTAGACGAATTCTATCGCCCGGTACCAGTTGATTAATCGGTAGGCTTTGCCATCGCTGATCGCGTAAAACCAGTGTTTTGAGCACCAACCATTGCTGAAGTTTTTCAAGCGCTTTTTGTGCGCGCCATTCTTGCGTAGTGGTTAGTAGAGTACTGCCGATTAAGATGATGCCAATCAGGATGGCCTCTTGCGTTTGGCCCAGAATGGCCGCTAGGGATATGGCCACAAAAAGTAACCATAGCAATGGGCTGGCCCATGACCGGCCCAGCCACCCCCAATGTCCTATAAATGCTTTCTGAAAAAACGTTGGGCTTTTACCTTTGGTTTGACGCTTTTCTGCTTGTGCAGTACGGAGTCCATTGAGAGTGCAGTCCAGTTGCTGTTGAATTTCCTCAGTCGTTTTAGTCCAAAAAGGGTAATCTTGGGGAGGGTCAGCCATCAACCTATGTTATGGGCAAGGTTGAATACCATTTTGAATTTTATCAATGGCATGAATACCCTGATTTCGCGGAGGTGATGCTCATTCTTGGGTTTTTTTCAGGATGGTAGGCTGACTAGTGGCCTGCATAGTAGGGTAGTCGCGGCTGAAATGTAGGCCTCGGCTTTCATGCCGTTGAAGAGCAGAAGCCACAATCAGGTCGGCACAATCGACTAAGTTACGCAATTCAAGTAAATCACGGTTGATGCGAAAATTGGCATAAAAATCATCAATCTCTGCCCGAAGTAAAGCAATCCGTCGGCTTGCCCTTTGTAACCGTTTGGTGGTACGCACAATGCCGACATAATTCCACATAACTAGGCGCAATTCATCCCAGTTATGGGAAATAATGACTTGTTCGTCTGAATCTTCAACTTGACTTTCATCCCATTCGGGTAGCGGCACAGCAGGTTGCAGGGGTTCTTGAGCAATGGCCTGAGCACATGATTGGCCCATGACTACACATTCCAATAGCGAATTGCTGGCTAAGCGATTGGCACCGTGTAGGCCGGTGTAACTATTTTCACCAACGGCATACAAATGCAGCAGGTCAGTTTGGCCTTGCAGATTGGTTACAACCCCACCGCAAGCATAGTGCGCTGCAGGAACTACAGGTATGGGTTGCTCGGTAATATCTATTCCTAGGTTTAGGCATCGGGCGTAAATGGTTGGGAAGTGGCTTTTAAGAAATGCGACTCCTTTTTCGTGAACAATGGGAGTGGCATCAAGCCAAACATAATCAATCCCATGCTTTTTCATTTCAAAATCGATGGCACGGGCCACAATATCTCGGGGCGCTAATTCACCCCTTTCATCGTGTTGAAGCATAAAGCGGCTATCCTCGCCATGGATGTGCGGCAAAAGCAAATGTGCGCCTTCACCCCTGAGGGCTTCGGTGATGAGAAAGCTGCGATCTTGCGGGTGATATAGGCAGGTAGGGTGAAATTGGATGAATTCCATGTTACCAATACGACAGCCCGCACGCCATGCCATGGCTATGCCATCGCCCGTTGCGGTATCGGGGTTGCTGGTGTAGCGGTACACTTTACCCACCCCCCCGCTAGCTAAAATCACTGCTTTAGCGCGAAGTGCCTGCACTTTTTGCGTTTGTGTATTGAGTGCATAAACGCCGTAGCATTGAGGTTCAGTGGTCTTTTTAATGTGCTTGTGGGTGATTAAATCCACAGCCATCGTGTGTTCTAAAAGCGTGATGTTGGGATGGCTTTGAGCCCGAGCGATTAACGTTTCGTGAATAGCCTTGCCGGTGGCATCCGCAGCATGGGCAATTCGACGAACGGTATGCCCGCCCTCGCGCGTGAGGTGTAAACCCAGCGGGCCCTGTGGATCGCTTGAAAAGGGTACACCCTGATCGACTAGCCATTTAATTGCTTGTATGCTGTGTTTGGATATGAATTCAGCTGTAGCTTCATCCACTAAGCCGGCACCTGCAATCTGTGTATCACTGACATGAGACTCTACACTATCATCCGAGCTAATGACACCGACGATGCCACCCTGCGCCCAGGCAGTTGCTGCTTCGGTCAAATTGCGTTTACACAAAACAGTGACCTGACAAAATTCAGCCAAGTGCAGGGCTGTTGTCAAACCGGCCAAACCGGCCCCAATTATCACAATAGGATCTGGTAACACATGTTTCCTTACTTTATATTGATATGTGGATGATGCAGTCTGATTTATCTATTGAAACCAGTAGGGCAGATATAGCGCGCCGAGTATGGATCGTGCGCATGCTCATATACTTAATTGGCCCTGTTGGGCTATTAATAGGGTTGATTTTTCTATTCATGGGCCAATGGCAAATCGCAGTACTCTCCATTATCGCTATTTCAATTGGATTCCTGATGTTGCGGTTAATGCAACGATCTTTAAAATATGTGTCTCTTATCACCAATACGGTTTGTTTGGTTGCTACGACGGCTGTCATTATAGGAAATTGGTTCAGTGGTGGAATTCAAAGTCCTGGTTGGGTATGGGTTGCATTTTGTCCCATTTTGGCGGTTATTGTGGCTAGCTTGCGTTGGGGTTTTTATATTGCTATTCTTTGTATTGTGTCTGTTTTGGGTATTTGGGCGGCACCTAGGCTGTTCGGGATTTCCCCTCCATTGATACTAACGGGTTTTACATATGAGATTAATGTGGTTCTTGATACGATCTTTATGTGTATTGCTGTATATATCTTGGCCAATGTGATGGAAGCTTCACGAATGAGGGCTTTCCAAGAACTCGCATCTGCGCGAGACGCTGCGGAAGCTGCCACCCGTGCCAAAGCGGATTTTTTAGCAACCATGAGCCATGAAATTCGAACTCCTATGACAGGTGTTTTGGGTGCTTTGGAATTGTTAGAAACCACCCCCCAAGGCTCTGAACAGGCCATTGAATTACAACGTACCGCACGGGCTAGTGCGGAGGGTTTACTATCGATTATCAATAGCATTTTGGATTTTTCAAAAATAGAAGCTGGTAAGCTCGAATTAGAGTGTATTGCATTTAATTTGTATGAGGTGGCTCGTGAGGTTGTGGCTACGCTTAAACCTGCTGCGTCGACAGCTGGTTTGCAATTGATACAAAAAATTCAACCCGATGTGGCCATTGGTTACATCGGAGACCCTATACGCTTACGCCAGATTTTGCTGAATTTGATGGGTAATGCGATTAAGTTCACCGAGAAAGGCAGTATTACACTTGCTATCCAACGTCTGTCTGTTCAGGGCGAGGTGCATCAATTGTGCTTAGAGATAATAGATACTGGCGTGGGTATACCTGCTGATCGGATTGGTAGCGTTTTTGAAAGTTTTACCCAAGTCGATAGCTCAACAACCCGCCGTTTTGGAGGCACAGGTTTGGGGCTGGCTATTGTGAAACACTTGGTCGATTTATATGGCGGTACCGTGCAAGTGCGCAGTCAATTGGGGCAGGGTACTACCTTTGTGGTAAAACTGCCGCTGCAAGTGGCTGTTAACTTTCAGGTAGTTGCACCCGTCAACGAGTATCACGCTGTGGTAGCCAAAGCAGGGTCTAGTCATATTCGGGCTCTAGTGGTGGATGATAATGCTGTGAATCAGGTCATTATTCGGCGGATGCTAGAGCGCTTGGGATTGAGTGTAGAAATTGCAGTTAATGGTATTGAGGCCGTAGAGGCAGCCAATACGATGCCCGATATCATTTTTATGGATCAACATATGCCTGAAATGGATGGTCTGGAAGCCACCCGTGTGATTCGAACTAATGATGCTTTCAAATCCATTCCAATTATTGCTTTAACGGCAGGGGCACAGAACCAAGACCGCGACACTTGCTTAGCTGCGGGCATGAACGATTTTTTATCCAAGCCAGTCGGAGCCACCGGTTTGCGTGCCAAGCTTGAGCGTTGGACATCCTGGGCTCCGCCCGCGGAGGGCGTAGCTGATCAAGCGGGTGTAGCTTGAAACATAAATTCACCGTTGTGTGCCAGCACCTTGATCACTTGCTGAGGCATTATGCGTGCTTGCAAAATCATTTGCGCTAAGGGGTTTTCAATGTGTTGCTGAATAGCGCGTTTGAGCGGGCGTGCACCAAATACGGGATCAAAGCCTACTTTGGCCAATTCGGATAGTGCCGTGGGGTGAAGGTCAAGCGTAATATCCATTTTATGCAAGCGATCAGATAATCGTGCCAGTTGAATTTTGGCAATACGCTGAATGTGTTGAGCATCTAGGGCATGAAACACCACGGTTTCATCAATGCGGTTGAGAAACTCAGGTCGGAAGTACGCTTTAACTTCATTCCAAACCGCCTGCCGAGTGGTATCAATCGATTCTCCACCCATGGCCATGATGTGTTGAGAGCCCAAATTACTCGTCATGATGATGACTGTATTTTTAAAGTCGACCGTACGGCCTTGGCCATCAGTCAGGCGGCCGTCATCCAGTACTTGCAGGAGGATGTGAAATACATCAGGGTGGGCTTTTTCGACTTCATCGAGCAAGATGACTGAGTACGGTCTGCGCCGCACGGCTTCAGTCAAGGTGCCCCCTTCTTCATAACCCACATACCCCGGGGGGGCACCTATCAGACGACTGAGGGAGTGTTT
The DNA here is from genome assembly GCA_032122355.1 of Burkholderiaceae bacterium. GTDB lineage: Bacteria > Pseudomonadota > Gammaproteobacteria > Burkholderiales > Burkholderiaceae_C > RFTU01. Next base: position 30,998 of record JAUMCS010000009.1, on the reverse strand, counting down.
TTCCATGAATTCACTCATATCAATGCGCACGATGGTGTCTTCGCTGTCGAATAGGAAAGCCGCTAGCGCTTTGCATAATTCGGTTTTTCCTACACCGGTGGGGCCCAGAAATAAGAATGAACCCAGCGGACGGTTGGGGTCAGAAAGCCCTGCTCGTGAGCGTCGAATGGCGTTGGCTACGGCAGTAATGGCTTCTTCTTGCCCAACCACTCGTTGATGTAGGCGTTCTTCCATGGCCAATAGCTTATCGCGCTCACCTTGCATGAGTTTGCTCACGGGTATGCCAGTTGCGCGGGCAACCACTTCCGCAATTTCCTCCGCACCTACAAGTGTGCGCAGCAGGCGCATTTGCCCAGTATCGGCTTTACTCATCTCCTTTTCTTGCGCTGATTTCAGACGTTTTTCCAGCTCGGGGAGTTGGCCATATTGCAGTTCGGCCACAGCATTGAAATCACCCTTGCGCTTGAGTTCTTCTATTTGCGCTTTCATTTGCTCTAAGGTTTCTTTGATTTGAGCAGAGCCATGCGCCATGGCTTTTTCCGCTTGCCATATCTCTTCAAAATCAGCATATTCATGCTGTAACTTCGTGATTTCTTCTTCCAGCAGGGTCATGCGTTTGACTGATGCTTCATCTTTTTCTTTGCGGACGGCCTCGCGCTCAATTTTGAGTTGAATGATGCGCCGATCCAATTTGTCCATGACTTCCGGCTTGGAATCCATTTCAATTTTGATCCGTGCCGCCGCCTCATCTATCAAATCAATGGCTTTATCCGGTAAGAAACGGTCGGTGATGTAGCGGTAGCTCAGCTCAGCCGCAGCCACAATGGCAGGGTCAGTGATTTCTACACCATGATGCACTTCGTATTTTTCTTGTAGCCCACGCAAAATGGCAATGGTTGCCTCAACCGTGGGTTCATCGACCAATACTTTTTGAAATCGACGCTCAAGTGCAGCATCTTTTTCGATGTTTTGTCGATATTCATCTAGGGTAGTGGCACCAATGCAGTGTAATTCACCGCGCGCCAAGGCCGGTTTGAGCATATTGCCAGCATCTATAGCCCCTTCCGCTTTGCCGGCACCCACCATGGTGTGGAGTTCATCAATAAATAAAATGATGCGCCCCTCTTCCTGGGCCACTTCTTTAAGTACATTTTTGAGGCGTTCTTCAAATTCACCTCTGAATTTCGTACCTGCTAATAATCCTGCCATATCTAGTACTAAGATTTTTTTCTGTCGCAATGAGTCGGGTACTTCGCCATTGACAATACGTTGCGCTAAGCCCTCCACAATCGCGGTTTTACCTACCCCAGGCTCACCAATAAGAACGGGGTTATTTTTGCTTCGTCTTTGTAGCACTTGAATAGTGCGGCGGATTTCATCATCGCGGCCAATGACTGGATCGAGCTTACCCATGCGTGCCCGCTCGGTGAGGTCTAAGGTATATTTTTTGAGCGCTTCACGCAATTCTTCACTGCGCGCGCTGTCAACAGTGCTGCCACCGCGGACGGCTTGAATAGCAGACTCTAAATTCGATTTATTCAGGCCATATTGTTGTAGTACTTCCGCCAGGGGTTGCTTGCTGGCGAGCACTGCCAGTAGGAATATTTCACTTGCAACGAACTGATCACCCCGTGCTTTGGCTTCTTTTTGCGCGATTTGTAGAATGGCTAAAAGGTCCTTGCTGATGTTGGGGATGCCATGGCTGGTTTGTACTTCAGGCAGAGCTGCAATCCGCTTATCAATGTCTTTTTGTAAGTAATCGATAGGAATACCCATGCGTTCGAGTAAAGGGCGCAGTGTGGCCTCAGCCGAGAGCATGGCACGTACCACGTGTACGGGCTCTAGGTACGGGTTTTGGTTTACTTGTGCCTGTGATTGCGCCTCTTGAAGGCAATTTTGCAAAGAGGTGGTGAGATTTTCAATGCGCATATGGGTTTCTCCTTAACGCATAATTGGGGTTTGTGGCAGAATTTTCAAGTGCCTACTATCATCGTGAACTTTTCTGAGTGATTCATGACTATTCATCAAATTTCCATCAATTATGTGGATGTCGAAGATCGAATTTTGCTGCGTTTGCGCACAATTGATGGTTTGCTGTATGAGGCCTGGTTTACGCGCAGGCTCATGGCTCGTTTGCTCCAACCTTTGCATCAAGCAATTTCCAGTATGACATTGGCTGAGGCGGCTAAAGATGCTACCGTAATGCCCGAGGCTCGTGACATGCTATTGGCTTCGGCGCAAGAGCGTAACCGCGAGCAAGCTGATTTTAAAACCCCTTTTAATGAACAAGTAAGTGATGAGGCCAAGCCCTTGGGGCCTCAACCTCTTTTGATTACCGGAGTGGAGGTTGCAGTGCGCCAACCCGCTATCCTTGCTATGGCTCTGCGTGATCAGCAGAACCGCAGCATGACACTAGAGTTTCCTGAAGCTTTGGCTAGTAATGTGATGATACTGATTATGCAGGCTGTTGCCCAATCAGAATGGGGGTTGGTAGATATACAGCAGGCAAGCCCTGAGGCCACAGAGCAAGAGTTGGCCAATCGGGTGTTGAATTGACGGCCGAATTTACTGCGCCAGCATTTTTTGGCTGATGTGGTAGCCCAAAGCAGTTAATACTAACGAACCAGCCAGATGTAGGACAGCCAAGGTAAGGGCACTGAGCCAACGATCGTTCAGCGCTGCTTCAATGACTTCGGCAGAAAATGTCGAGAAAGTCGTTAACCCCCCCAAAAATCCGGTGATCAGTAATGCGCGCACCCAGGCTGTATGTTGCCCCAGCAAAATTTGTATGGCCGGAGCTTGAAGAGCAGCCATGGCGCAGCCTATCAATGCCCCCCCGAGTAAATTGGCCGCGAGGGTGCCCCACGGCATTACGCTGCCAAGAGTATTGAGGTGCAGACTCAATTGCCAGCGCAAAAGGGCACCGCACCCAGCACCAGCAAAAATGGCCAGTGCCAAATGCCAGGATGAGCTAGGGGGGGTGCTCACGTCAGACTTCCGGCACAGATTGCTCAATGTAATTTTTCACTAGTGCAACATCCGCCGGCATGATCTTCACCCGCTTGGGTAGGTTTTCAATGCCTTCTAGCGCCACTGGGCGGGGCGGTTCACAGCCCAGGGCTTCTTGAATGGTGCTGGCAAACTTGACGGGCAGGGCGGTTTCTAAAACCACCATGGGCACGCCCGCTTGCTGATGTTCCCGAGCTACCTTCAGGCCATCCGCCGTGTGGGTGTCAACCATGGTGTGCAGGGTATGGTAGGTTTGACGTATGGTGTGCAAGCGATCAGTGTGGGTGCTGTGGCCAGATGCAAACCCAAAGCCACCAATAGCCGCTAATTCATCGGCAGTCAGTGTAAATGAGCCCGAGCGCTCAATATCGTGCCCGAATAATTGCTTCACGCGTGCAGTGTCGCGCCCGAGTAAATCAAACACAAAGCGCTCAAAGTTACTGGCTTTGCTGATGTCCATGGAAGGGCTAGAGGTTTCATACGTTTCTGCGGATTTGCGAACTCGATACGTACCCGTTCTGAAAAACTCATCAAGCACATTATTTTCGTTGGTGGCACAAATCAAGCGGGCGATGGGTAAACCCATCATGCGAGCTACATGGCCTGCACAAATATTGCCAAAGTTGCCCGAAGGCACTGTAAAGCTCACCATTTCCTGATTGCTGGAAGTGGCTTGAAAATATCCCGCAAAATAATAAACCACTTGCGCGAGTAGGCGTGCCCAGTTGATGGAGTTAACTGTTCCAATGCGATAACGCTGCTTGAATGCTAAATCATTGCTGACGGCCTTGACGATGTCCTGGCAATCATCAAATACACCTTCAATCGCAATGTTATGGATGTTGGGGTCTTGCAGGCTGAACATTTGCGCTTGCTGAAATGCGCTCATACGGCCATGCGGGCTGAGCATAAACACCCGCACACCGCGTTTGCCGCGCATGGCGTATTCGGCTGCACTACCGGTGTCGCCACTGGTCGCACCCAAAATATTCAGGGTTTGACCGCGGCGGGCGAGTTCATATTCAAATAGTGCCCCTAGCAGCTGCATGGCCATATCTTTGAACGCCAGGGTAGGGCCATTGGATAAGGCTTGTAAGTACAGGCCATCATCCAAGCGCTTGACCGGCACAATTTGCGGTGTACCGAAAACTTTTTCGGTATAAACCTGCGCGCATAAGGCTTTTAAATCGGCTGCTGGAATGTCATCAATGTACAGAGATAATAGGGCATAAGCAAGGGCCGCATAACCTTCATTTTGGTAGATGCTGCGCAGCCGGTCTAAGTCGGCGGGGGTGATGCGGGGGTATGCTTCGGGCATATACAAGCCGCCATCGGGGGCCAAACCTTCCAGCAAAATTTCACAAAATTGGCGGCGTTCAGGGTTGCCGCGGGTGCTTATGTAACGCATCAGGCAAGCTCCTCTTTGCGTAGGCTGACAATAGGTGCCAACACATCAGGCAGTGCTTGCATCTGGGCTAAGGCTGAGCGCATACGCCCTTCTACCGTATCGTGGGTCAGGATGATTAAATCGGTTTGGTTTTCGCCTTCAGCGGATTCTCGTTGCAGTACCGCATCAATCGAAATATCATGCTCGGCCAACAAGGTGGTGATGCGTGCCAATACCCCAGCACGGTCAGCCACTGCCAAGCGCAGGTAAAAGCTGGTGATCACTTGTGCCATCGGCAGAATGGGTGTGTTGGCCATGGCGCTGGGTTGGAAAGCCAAATAGGGCACACGGTGTGACGGATCCGCAGAGTGCATGCGTGTGATATCCACCAAATCGGCCACTACGGATGAAGCCGTGGGTTCAGCGCCCGCACCCTTGCCGTAAAACAAAGTGGTGCCTACGGCATCGCCATTCACCATGACTGCATTCATCGCACCTTCAACATTGGCAATCAGGCGTTTGCTGGGTATGAGGGTAGGGTGTACGCGCAGTTCAACACCACCGACATCATCACGGCGGCGTGTAATACCCAACAGCTTGATACGATAGCCCAATTGCTCGGCATAGCGTATATCAGCTGCTTGTAGTTGGGTAATGCCTTCGACGTGCGCTTGATGAAACTGCACAGGTATGCCAAAGGCCATGGCCGATAGCAAGGTGGCTTTATGTGCCGCATCAACCCCTTCAATATCAAAAGTGGGGTCGGCTTCGGCGTAGCCTAGGCGCTGTGCTTCAGCCAGTACGGTTTGAAAATCCAGCCCTTTGCTGCGCATTTCAGAAAGAATGAAATTGGTGGTGCCGTTGATAATGCCCGCAATCCACTGAATATGGTTGGCTGTTAGGCCCTCACGCACGGCTTTGATAATGGGGATACCGCCAGCCACAGCGGCTTCAAATGCTACAGCCACACCTTTGGCTTGGGCGGCTGAAAATATGGCATCGCCATGCAATGCCAGCAAAGCTTTGTTGGCAGTGACCACATGTTTGCCGGCGGCAATGGCTTTGAGCACAATATCTTTAGCCACATCGCAGCCGCCAATCAGCTCAATGATGATGTCAATATCGGGGCGGTCAATGATGGCTTGTGCATCGGCCACCACTTCAGCGCGGCCAGCGACCCATTCACGCGCACGCTCGACTTGGCGTGCCGCCACCATGCTGACTTCAATGCCACGGCCCGCGCGGCGCTGAATTTCAGCTTGGTTACGAAGGAGTACTTCAAAAGTGCCGCGGCCTACCGTGCCTAGGCCAACAATACCAACTTTAATGGGATTCATCATAGTATTTTCACAAAATTAAACAGAACGAACATGGCGGCGGTGATAGCCTTCTAAAAAGCGGGCAATGCGCCCAATAGCCTCTGAGAGGTCATCAATATTGGGTAAAAACACCAGGCGGAAGTGATCAGGGCTAGCCCAGTTAAAGCCACTGCCCTGCACAATCAACACTTTTTCTTCAGCCAATAATTCATAGGCAAACTGCTGATCATCGGTGATGGGGTACATAGCTGGATCTAGCTTAGGGAACATATACAGGGCTGCTTTAGGTTTGACGCAGCTCACACCTGGGATGTTATTGAGCAATTGATAGGCTAAATCGCGTTGGCGGCACAGGCGGCCGCTGGGTGCAACCAAATCTTTGATGCTTTGATAGCCGCCCAATGCGGTTTGAATGGCCAATTGCCCCGGGGTATTGGCGCACAAGCGCATTGAGGCTAGCATATTCAGGCCCTCAATGTAGTCTTTGGCGGGGCGTTTGTTACCTGAAACGGTAAGCCAGCCTGCGCGATAGCCGCAGCTACGGTAATTTTTGGACAAACCATTAAAGGTTAAAAACAGCACATCATCGGCCAGTGAGGCCAGGCTGGTGTGGGTGTGACCATCGTAGAGGATTTTGTCGTAAATTTCATCGGCAAACACAATCAGCCGATGTTGGCGTGCGATTTCAACAATGCCTTGCAGCAGTTCGGTAGGGTAGAGTGCGCCGGTGGGATTGTTCGGGTTGATGACCACGATCCCTTTGGTTTGAGGGGTGATTTTGCGCCGAATATCATCCAGATCAGGCAGCCAGTCAGCGCTTTCATCGCATACATAATGCACTGGCTGTCCGCCTGAGAGTGAAACGGCGGCTGTCCAGAGTGGGTAATCGGGGGCAGGCACCAATATTTGATCGCCATCATTGAGCAGGGCATTGAGCGCCAACACAATCAATTCCGATGCACCATTGCCCAAGTAAACATCATCCACGGTTACGCCAATGATGTTTTTTTCTTGCGTGTAATGCACCACGGCCTTACGCGGCGCAAATAAACCTTTGCTGTCGGTATAGCCGGCGGCATTGGGCAAGTTGCGAATCATGTCCTGCAAAATTTCGTCGGGCGGTTCTAGCCCAAAAACGGCTAAATTGCCGATATTGAGCTTGATGATTTTTTGCCCTTCTTCTTCCATTTGCCGCGCTTTATCTAAAACGGGGCCGCGGATGTCGTAACAGACGTGGGCAAGTTTGTTAGACTTTTGTATGGATGTCACGGGGTGGTTGCTCCAGGGGTGGCCATAATTACAATCGGTTTACAGATGCATAGCCCAATGAGCCTATGCCTGTAGATGTTAGCATTATATAAAGATATGAAAATTCAACCCGACCGGGCCGAAGGCCGCAATCAAATAACTCGAATGGAAGATCAAGCCATTTGGGTGAATCACCAAGCATTTCACACCAGCATCTTAATACCGCACGAAGCACCGGTACAAGTGTGGTCTGCCAAAACGGTAGAAAGCTTAACCCTATCGGATATGGAGGCCCTCATTGCTTTGCGGCCTGAGTTGATTATTTTAGGCACAGGTTCCAAACTGAGCTTTCCTAATTCGGCTTTGATTGCACGCATTTATCAGGCGGGCATTGGCTTTGAAGCAATGAGCACGCCTGCGGCTTGCCGCACCTTTAATGTGCTGGTGAGCGAAGGGCGGCAGGTGTTGGGGGCGATGATGTGGTGAGTTGAGGCCAATAGCGCATTAAATTCGCCCACCCACGCCCTTGAATTTTTCTACAAAAGCGGCAATTTTCTGGAACACACTGTGTTTTTTGGTCAGGTATTGAGGGTTTAGCGGGCTCATCTTGGGTAGCACGGCGTTGAGTTCGGTGCCGTTGTCGCTGGCGAATTCCCGTTTGAGTGAGTTGGTGATGTAGCGTCTGGCTGCTTCGGTATTCAGGTTTTCGGTGCGGATGAGCTCTTGCGCCTCGCGCTGCTGCTCGGCTTGGGCAAAGGCGAAAAAAGCCTCAATCACATTGGCTTTATCGCCTATCTGGTTTAAATCGGTTCGATGGATGAAGTCGACGAGCAAGCTCTCTTTGGCGCGGTTGCCCAGGCTTGCCCGAATGACACGGCGCACTTCATCGACCAGATCGGCCTTGCTTTTGATTTTTTTGTTGTTCTCAAAAATCAACTCCAGGATGTAATCGAGATTGATTTCCTGCGATTTCAGCAAATCCACCTCGAACACCACGTCATCCCAGTCAAGCGTAGATTTGCTTTTGTCGTCTGACGATTTTTCACGTCGCAGCCAGTCGCGCACATCGTTGTAGGTGGATCGGTAATCCTGGATTTTGCGCTCAGTGGGTAGTTCGATGGCGGACAATTCGCTCAGGTCGGTATCTGTCAGATAGTGCTTGGCCTTGAACGCTTCTACTGCCGCGGTGTCATTCATATCCACGTTTTGCAAATCCTTGAGGCGGGCGAACTCGTCATAGTTTTGCAGCACGTTTTCCACGCGCAAATACTCTCCAAACAGTTTAGCGAAGGCCTTTTTGTCGGCTTCTGTTTCAATGTTGGCGGGGTCGGGAAAGTTTGTTTCCAGTTCCTTCACGACATCCATAAAACCACGCCGCGCTTCGCCAGTGGCCGCATCGGTGAAACCTTCCATGTACTCCTGGTAGCTTTTTTCAAGTACGACGTTCTTGGTGTTCTTGTCACCGAACAGGGTAATGGCATCGATGGTGGCTTGCTCTAAGTCGCGGAAGGTGACGATGTTGCCGAAGGTTTTGGTGGCGTCAAAAATGCGGTTCGTGCGCGAGTAGGCTTGCATCAGGCCGTGGTAGCGCAGATTTTTATCGACAAACAACGTGTTCAGGGTGGGTGCATCAAAGCCCGTGAGAAACATGCCCACCACCATCAGCAGATCAATTTCCTTGGCTTTGACCTGCTTGGCCAAATCGCGGTAATAGTTTTGAAAGCCCTTGGAATCCACGCTGAAATTGGTTTTGAACAGTGCGTTGTAATCGGCGATGGCGGCACTTAAAAATTCTTTGCCGCTGCTGTTCATGGCTGACACATCAAAACTTTCGTCTTGAATATCCCCGATGGAATCTTGCTCCTCGTTGGCGGCAAATGAAAAGATGGTGGCCACCCGCAATGGTTTGTCGCTACCCTTTTGGAGTTCGCGGAATGATTCGTAATACAGCTTGGCGGCATCAACGCTACTGACTGCGAACATGGCATTGAAGCCTTTGTTGCCCGCATGCAGGCGGTGGGTTTTTTGCCGGAAGTTGTTCAGGATGTATTGGGTGATTTCGCGGATGCGATCGGGGTGCAGCAGGGCTTGTTTGTTTTCCGCGGCGCTGAGTTTTTTTGCATCTTGCTCGGTTTCAAGGGCTTTGAATTGTGGGCGCACGTCGTTGTAATCCACTTTGAACTTGAGCACTTTTTCGTCTCGAATGGCGTCGGTGATCACATACGAATGCAGCTCTCGGCCAAACACGCTGGCTGTGGTTTCTGCGCCCAGTGCGTTTTCGGGGAAGATGGGCGTACCCGTAAACCCAAACTGATAGAACTTTTTGAATTTCTTGTTCAGGTTTTTTTGTGCTTCACCAAACTGACTGCGGTGACATTCATCAAAAATAAAAACCACCTGCTTGCGGTAGATGGGCAAATCCGCTTCGCCCTTCATCAGGTTGTTGAGCTTTTGGATGGTGGTGACGATGATTTTGTTGTCATCTTTTTCCAAGTTCTCCTTGAGGCCGGTTGTGCTTTCTGAGCCATTCACGCTGCTGGGTGAAAAGCGCTGGTATTCTTTCATGGTTTGATAGTCGAGGTCTTTGCGGTCAACCACGAAAAATACTTTGTCGATGAAGTTCAGCTCGGTGGCTAGGCGTGCGGCCTTGAAACTGGTGAGGGTCTTGCCTGAGCCGGTGGTATGCCAGATGAAGCCACCGCCCTCAATGCAGCTCCAGTTTTTGGCCTGATAGGCGCAGTTGATTTTCCACAAAATGCGCTCAGTGGCGGCAATTTGGTAGGGACGCATGACCAGTAAGGTATTGCTGGTATCAAACACCGAGTAGTGCAGCAGTACATTCAGCAGGGTGTGTTTTTGAAAGAAGGTGGCGGTGAAGTCTTTGAGGTCTTTGATCAGGCTGTTGTCGGACTTGGCCCAATTCATGGTGAAGTCAAAGCTGTTTTTATTGCGTTGTGTGGTGTTGGCAAAGTAGCGGCTGTCCGTGCCGTTGGATATGACGAACAGTTGCAAATATTTGAATAAGGAATGTTCGATGTTGAAGCTTTCTTTGCTGTAGCGGTGCACCTGGTTGAAGGCTTCGCGGATGGCCACCCCCCGTTTTTTGAGCTCGACTTGTACCAGCGGCAGGCCATTGACCAAAATGGTGACGTCATAGCGGTTGGCGTGGTGGCCTGTTTGCTCAAACTGGTTGATGACCTGCACCTTGTTGCGGGCGATATTTTTTTATCTAGCAGATAGATGTTTTGAATGCGGCCATCGTCAAAAACAAAGTCGTGGATGTAGTCATCGTGAATTTTGCGGGTTTTGTCAATGATGCCATCACTGGGTTTGTCTAGCCAGCTTTCGACAAAACGCAGCCATTCGCTGTTTGAAAACTGTACGCCGTTGAGTGTTTGCAGTTGCACGCGTATATTGCCCAGCAAGGCTTCGGGCGTGTTCAGCCGCGGCAGGTATTCGTAGCCCTGGTTTTGCAAATCGGCTATGAACTCGCGCTCCAGATCGTCTTCACTTTGGTAGCTTTCTGCGACATTCCATTCTTGGGTGTATTTGTCCAGAACGATGAAGTGGTTGGATTCTGCGATGGTTTTGTAGTCACTCATGAGGCTCTTTCTCAGTTTCTTGGGCGGCGTTACCAATGTTAATTCCCCTCCGGTGGAGGGGTGCCCTTAGGGCGGGGTGGTTTTTCAAGAAACGCATCACCGCATCCATATCTCGCAAAATATCTTCCACTGTAATGTGAATCACCGTCAGGCCCAAGCCATTAAGGTAAGCATCTCGTTGCTCATCATAGTGTTCCTGCCCACAATGAGAAGCACCATCTGCTTCAATCACCACGGCTCTTTCAGCACAAAAGAAATCAACGATGAAATTGCCAATAATTTTTTGTCTATCAAAATCTAACCCGCCGAACTTTTTTCTTTTGAGCTGGTTCCACAACAAGGCTTCATGCAGCATTCTTGCTTGACGTAGCTCTTTGGCACGTTCTTTTAGTTTGGGATTGAATGGCAAAAACATGTAGTGTTGTGTATTTCGCATAGACCACCCCGTCAGGCTTCGCCTGCCACCCCTCCACGGGAGGGGAATTGGTGGGTGGCGTTGGCAATAATGGCGGCGTTACCAATATTAATTCCCCTCTGGTGGTTGGGTGTCCGCAGGGCAGGGTGGTTCTTCAACATCACGCCGCCACTTCTTCCGGCCTTGGAAAGCTCAACAGTAAATCGCTGCAGGCCAACGGTACGGGATGTGATCACCATCTTAGTCCTTCAACAAAACAAAGTGCTCCACCAACCGAATCATCAGCTCTTTTTGATCTGGTTTGCTTTCAGCCACTAACAAGGCCAAGGCCACGAGCGTGTTGTCGTTGATGAGTTGCTCTACGGGCTTAGCTAGAAAATGCTGATTGACACGCAAATACCACAAAAACAAAAATGAGCCGCTTCGTTTGTTGCCATCGGCTAGCGGGTGATTTTTGATTACGAAGTACAGTAAGTGCGCGGCCCGGCTCGCTACATGCGGGTAAAATAGCTCGTCGCCAAAGCCTTGCTCAATGGCGGCAATCGCTGAGGCCAAGCCATCGCCGCGCAATTGTCCAAACAACTCGGTGGCCTCGCCCTTGGCTATGAGTGTTGATTTGAGCTCGGCTATGGCAGTCAATACATCGGGCAGTTGCAACGCTTGCATGCCGTCTTGCTTGTTGGGCAGCGCCCTGAGGCTTTGTTCGTCATAAGCTTGTAGCAGGCTCCAGCTGCGGGCATAGTCGGCAATAACCGACAACACCGCCGAGCCCTCGGGCTGCACCAGTTTCTGGTTAGCCAAGGTATTGCTGAGTAGCGTAATAACTTGTTCAAATTCTATACCGCGCTCATGCAAGCGGTGTTGGTTGAGGGTGTAGCCGTCAAGCAGATGCTGTTTTAGGGTACGGGTTGCCCATATGCGAAACTGGGTAGCTCGACTGGAATTGACTCGGTAACCGACTGAAATAATGGCATCAAGGTTGTAGCGTTTGGTTTGGTATTTTTGACCATGCTCGGCCACGTGTTCCGAAATGGAACATGTGGTTTCTTTTTCCAGCTCGCCCTCTTTGAATATATTGGACAAATGCTTGCTGATGGCTGGCCTCTGGGTGCCAAACAAATCCGCCATTTGTGGCTGAGTCAGCCAAACAGTGTCGTTATCAAAAGCCACCTTCAGCTCCAGCTGCCCATCGTCTGACTGATAAATTTGTATCTGGTGGGTATCGTTGTTCATCACGCAGCCACCCCTTCTGGCTTGGGAAAGCTCAACAGCAAATCGCGGTAATACTCGTATTGTTTCTGGCGCAATTCGATTTCGCGCGGTAAGCCTTCGGTGAGGGAGTGGGTGAGGGCATCGAATTTATCGAGAATGGCGACGATGCGGGCTTGTTCTGAAAGTGATTTGTCTGAGTCGTTAGGATAAGGAATGGGAATCAAAAACTCCATTATTTTTTCTTTGTTCCCACGAGGCATCTTTGCCCCTTTAGCGTGTTGCATGTTGTATTCAAAGAATTTGTCATCGGCTAACACCTGATACAAATATCTTGAAAGTACATTTCCATTCGTGGGATGAATCACCAAAACATCGCCATTTGTTCCACCAACTTGATCAGCTAGCCATATTTTTTTTAGGTATGGTCGAATGTTTCCCATCAATACATCACCAACTAGGTACTGAGTCAAGTTACCTTCGGTTGGAACGAAATTAGATGAGGTCTTTCCCGCACGGTTTTGCAAAAGGTTATCGACGCCTACATAATTCATTGAGTCAACCTTTTTACAGCTGATACGTGTTTTTGAATATTCGGCAACCTCCCCCAACATCTTCCACTCCACCGCCCCATCCTCAAAACTCAACAACTGATCGCGATAGTAGTTGTATTGTTTTTTACGGGCTGTTAGCTCGGCTGTTAGCTCGGCTGTTAGCTCGGTGAAGGTGTCTAGGATGCGGACGATTTCGGCTTGAATTTCAAGCGATTTCTTGGGGTTTTCTGGGCAGGGGATGGGGATTTCTAGCTTTTCAACTGCCGCGATTGACAATCGAGGGATGCTTGCCCTGCGAACCTGAGAAGAAATTTCATGCTGCTTGGTCAATAGAAAGTGGTAAAGGTACTTATTGTTGATGGCATCTGATTTGGGAAAGAAATAGACATCGTCTGCAGCCCAGAAGGCATCATCGCTAAAACCAATCTCGCCTGCTGCTCCAGCAACAATCATAAACGTCGCTCCAGCTTGTGCATTACTTTGATGGTAGTAGCCGAGTGGCTTCATACTGTTCTGATAGACGGCATAAGTACCGACTTCTTCCAGTTGGCTTTTGACAAGTCTTCTGCCACGTTTCGGTGAAATCAACTCACCGACTTCGCTCCACTCGACCTCAACTCCATCCAACAGCTTGTTCAAAAACGCCATCTCACTCATCGCGTTGCCCTTTCTTGCTGCTTGGACCTGCGGCTTTCTTGCCCTCAATTTTCTTCTGCGCCTTTTTGACGGTTTCCAGAAACACCGCTTCCACTTCGGAGGGCTGCGCGGCCTGTTGGCTGCGGAATTTGGCGTACTCCGTTTCGGCGTGAGTCAGCGCGTCCTGATGGCTGACCTTGCCCGCGCCTTGCAGGGTTTTACCGCCCATAGCGGTGATCAACTGCGTCAAGTGGGCCAGCCAATCTTTCATGTAGGTGGGCTCGTGGTTCATGGCGCGAAACTCGGCGGCATCAAAGTAGGCGGACACCAGCGTGTTCAGGCGCTTGAGTTCGTTGGCATCCAGGTAGTTCTTGGCATTGCCCACATCCGCCTTGGTGGGCTGGGTGCCAGTGAAGGACAGCAAGCCCATGAAGGGTTTGCCCGCATCAGCGCGCTGGGTAATCACCTCGGCCGCCGTCTGGCCGTGAGCGGCGTAGTGCAGTTTGTTTTGCACGGTCTTGAAGAACCGCAGGCTGGCTTCGGCCTTGGGGTCGTAATCAACACTCGTGGCATAGAGGTCAAGCACTTGGCGGTAGAGCACCTTTTCGCTGGAGCGGATGTCGCGAATGCGATCCAGCAGTTCTTTCCAGTAAATACCTCCGCCCAGGTTCTTCAGGCGGGCATCGTCCATGGCGAAGCCCTTGACAAGGTACTCACGCAGGCGCTCGGTAGCCCAGATGCGAAATTGGGTGGCGATGGCGGATTTGACGCGATATCCCAGGGAGATGATGAGGTCCAGGTTGTAAAAAAGCAGCGCACGCGTCACTTGGCGCGAGCCCTCGGTGCGAACCTGTCGGAATTCCCGACAGGTTGCCTCCTGGCTTAACTCGCCCTCGGCGTAGATGTTGGCGATGTGCTCCACCACATTGGTGCGTGAGGACTGGAACAGGTCTGCCAGTTGCTGCTGGCTTAACCAAACCGTGTCGCCATCGAGCCGTACATCAATAGCGGGCGCGTCGCCACGCTGATACAGGACGATCTCGCCAGCGGGCTGTTTATTCATCGTTCTCACCCTCAATTTCCGCCACAATCGCATCAATATCGCTTCGCAACTGATCAATCTTGGCCACCGTGGTTTTCAACTCAGCGTTGATCTGAGCAATATCCACCACTTCACGGGTGTCCTTGGCTTCAATGTAACTGCTCACCGACAGGTTGTAGTCGTTGGCGGCTATCTTCTCAAATGGCACCGACACGGCCACGTGATCAACATTCGCCTTGCTGTCAAACACCGCCATAATTTGCTCAATGTGGGTGTCTTGCAGCACGTTGTTGTTGGTTTCTTTCTTGAAAAAGCCACTGGCATCTATGAACTGCGTGGTGGTGTCGGCTTTGTGTTTGGAAAGTACCAAAATCGTGACCGCTATGGTGGTGCCATAAAACAAATTGGGTGCCAGTGAAATCACCGTTTCAACATAATTGTTGTCCACCAAGTATTGGCGGATTTTCTGCTCCGCACCACCGCGATAGAAGATGCCAGGAAAGCACACAATGGCGGCGCGGCCTTTGCTGGATAAGTAGCTAAGGGCATGCAACACAAAGGCAAAATCGGCCTTCGACTTCGGCGCCAATACCCCCGCCGGCGCAAAGCGCTCATCGTTAATCAGCGTTGGGTCATCCGAGCCTATCCACTTCACCGAATACGGCGGATTAGAAACGATGGCATCAAAAGGGCGGTCATCCGCAAAGTGTGGTTCTTCTAGCGTATTACCCAGCTGAATATTGAACTTGTCATAATTGATGTTATGCAAGAACATATTCATCCGCGCCAAGTTGTAGGTGGTGTGGTTGATTTCTTGACCAAAAAAACCGTCTTCAATCAGGTGCTCGTCAAAATGCTTTTTGGCTTGCAGCAGCAGCGAGCCCGAGCCGCAGGCGGGGTCATAAATCTTATTCACACTGGTTTGCCGATGCAGCGCCAGTTGGGCAATTAACTTAGAAACATGCTGCGGTGTGAAAAACTCGCCCCCCGACTTGCCCGCATTGGCCGCATAGTTGGAAATCAAAAATTCGTAGGCGTCGCCAAACAGGTCAATGTGATTGGCTTCAAAGTCGCCAAAATCCAGTTCCTCCACGCCTTTGAGCACCGCAGCTAGGCGGCTATTTTTGTCCTTGACGGTATTGCCCAGTCGGTTGCTGGTGGTGTCAAAGTCGGCAAACAGGCCCCGTATGTCGCGCTCGGATGGGTAGCCCATGGCCGAGGCTTCAATGGCCGAAAAAATAGCAGCCAAATCCGTGTTCAGGTTTTCGTTGGTGTTGGCGCTGGCGGCCAGGGTAGAAAACAGCTGGCTGGGGTAGATGAAATAGCCCTTGGTTTTGATGGCATCGTCTTTGATTGCGGGCGTGATCACACTGTCACTGAGTTGGCCGTATTGAATGCTGTCATCGCCCGCTTCAATATAGGCCGCAAAGTTTTCACTGATGAAGCGGTAAAACAAAGTGCCCAACACATATTGTTTGAAGTCCCAGCCATCTACCGCCCCTCGGACATCGTTGGCAATTTTCCAGATTTGGCGTTGTAATTCGGCGCGTTGTTGCGTGCTGCTCATGCGGTTTTGTCTTGATTAGAAATTAAAAATACACCCCAAGGCCAGGCCCCGAGCTCCCCTACATCACTCAAGTGTACTCAAAGCTAACTTGATAAAGTTTGCATGCTGGCGAATATAAGGGCTACAGATTAACGGCACAATAGCATCTGGTTTAACCTTGAAAAATAGTGCTGTGGATAAAATACTGTTACAAATTGCTGCTGAATTAAAAGTGGCTCCCGCCCAAGTGCAGGTGGCTGTGGAATTACTCGATGCCGGCTCTACCGTGCCCTTCATTGCCCGTTATCGCAAAGAAGCCACCAATGGCCTTGACGATGCCCAATTGCGTGACCTTGAAGCTCGCCTGGCCTATTTGCGCGCACTCGAAGAGCGGCGCGAGGCGGTGATTAAAAGCATCGAAGAGCAGGGCAAACTCACCCCTGATCTGCATGCCGCCTTGCTGACGGTAGGCACCAAACAAGAACTCGAAGATTTATATCTCCCGTACAAACCCAAGCGCCGCACCAAGGGCATGATTGCGCGTGAAGCTGGCCTTGAGCCGCTAGCCGATCAACTCTTTGCCAACCCTGCGCTCAATCCTGCTGAGCAAGCACAGGCCTTTATCAACGCCGATGCCGGTTTTGCAGATGTGCCTGCAGTGCTCGATGGTGTGCGCGATTTGTTGTCAGAACGCTGGGCCGAAGATGCCGCCTTGGTCGGTAAACTGCGCGACTGGCTGTGGCAAGAGGCCTCATTAGCCAGCACCATCGCCACAGGCAAAAACCCCGATGACGCTGAAACCGCACGTTTTCGTGATTACTTCGATTATGAAGAACCCATTTCCTCCGTGCCCTCTCATCGGGCATTGGCCGTTTTTCGTGGGCGTTCCCAAGAAATTTTAGATGTGCGCCTCAAAATCAACGAGCCTGAAGTGCCTGCTGCTTCAAGCCCTGCAACTAAAGCCGCCAGTGCCACGCTGGGCCTGGCTGAAGGGCGCATAGCCTTGCATTTGGGTTGGCGCCATGCGCAACGACCCGCCGATGATTTAATCCGCAAAACCATCGCTTGGACTTGGAAAGTCAAACTCAGCCTCAGCCTTGAGCGCGACCTCTTTACCCGCCTGCGTGAATCTGCGGATGCCGTGGCCATTAAAGTATTTGGCGATAACCTGCGTGACTTACTTTTGGCCGCACCAGCAGGGCAGCGAGTGGTCATGGGCCTAGACCCGGGCATACGCACAGGCGTTAAAGTAGCTGTGGTGTCAGCTACCGGTAAAGTGCTCGATACCACTACCGTTTACCCCCACGAGCCGCGTTGTGATTGGGAAGGCTCTATTCATACCCTGGCGCGCTTGTGCGCGCTGCATGGGGTCAACCTCATTGCCATCGGCAATGGTACTGCCAGCCGTGAAACCGATAAACTCGCCGCTGATTTGATCAAGCGAGTAGGGCAGCTACAAGCCCAGCATGGTGTGGCGGGTGATCAGGCTTTGAATATGCAAAAAGTGGTGGTCAGTGAGGCAGGTGCTTCGGTGTACTCTGCCTCCGCCTATGCCAGTGCAGAACTGCCTGACTTAGATGTGAGCTTGCGTGGGGCCGTATCCATTGCCCGCCGCTTGCAAGATCCTTTGGCTGAATTGGTGAAAATTGACCCCAAAAGCATCGGGGTGGGGCAATATCAGCACGATGTGAACCCCAGTGAACTGGCACAAACGCTCGATGCCGTGGTTGAAGATTGCGTCAACGGCGTGGGCGTAGACCTCAATACGGCCTCACAGCCGCTACTGGCACGGGTTTCGGGTTTAAGCAACACTACCGCCGCAGCCATTGTGCGTTGGCGTGACAGCAACGGCGCATTCCGCAGCCGTGATCAGCTATTGCAGGTTTCTGGCTTGGGCCCTAAAACCTTTGAGCAAGCCGCTGGATTTTTACGCATACGTGATGGCGATAACCCGCTGGATTTTTCGGGTGTACACCCTGAGACCTATCCTTTGGTGGAAAAAATCATGGCGCAAACCCAGCGCCCTATTGGGCAACTGATGGGTCATACCGATGTTTTGCGGCGCCTGCGCCCCGAGGCACTGGCGGATGAGCGTTTTGGCATCATTACCGTGCAGGATGTGTTGCAAGAACTGGAAAAACCCGGGCGCGACCCACGGCCCGATTTTAAAGTGGCGCGCTTTAATGATGGTGTTGAGGACATCAAAGACCTGCGTGAGGGCATGGTGCTAGAGGGCACTGTCAGTAACGTAGCGCAGTTTGGTGCATTTGTGGATTTGGGCGTGCATCAAGATGGCCTCGTGCACGTGAGCCAATTGGCGCATAAATTTGTCACCGATGCCCGTGAAATCGTCAAAACGGGCGATATCGTGAAAGTGCGTGTCGTGGAAGTTGATTTGGCGCGTAAACGAATTTCGCTCACCATGAAACTTGATACGGCAGTTGCTCCTGCCAGCAAGGCACAAGGCGGCTTTAGGCCAGCAGCACCGGCATCTGCCATGAAACGCGCACAAGCATCTGCCCCCATGGCGGCTGCGCCCAATGCGATGGCAGCAGCATTTGCTCGTTTACAAACCAAAAAGTAACGGGTTTAGGCAAAGGGTTTAGGCAAAAAAAATCCACTGCTTTAAGGGCAGTGGATTGGGTATTCAATCTAAGCCGCGGATGCGCTTAGATTGAGGTGTGCAATTAAGCAGCGCGTTTGACTGGCTTAGCAGCAGAGGTAGCTGCTTGAGTAGCCTTCACAGCGGTGGTGGTCATTGCGGTGAAGTTGGCATCAGCGATGTCAGCAGCTTGTTTAGCTGCTTTTTGTACGCTTTCGTAGGCATTGTTAGCAGCAGCAACAGCGGATTTCACTAATGCAACGGCGTTTTCGGTGCCGGCAGGCGCATTTTTGGTGGCAGTGTCCATCATAGCGTGCAGGCTTTTTTGTGCAGCAGTGATTTGGGCTTCAGCAACCTTGACCACTTCAGCGTTGGTTGCTGCAGCGATTTCATATACGTGACGGCTGTAAGAAGCAGCTTTCTCAGCAGAAGGTTGCAGCAAACCAGCTTGCAGAGCCATCAGCTCTTGTGCATCTTTCACAGAGAAAAGTGCCTTGGTTGCATCAGCGCTTTCGGTCAGGGCGGTACGTGCCACTTGCAGGTTGAGTTCAACTAATTTTTCAACACCTTCGAAAGCTTTGTGGGTTAAGCCAAAAAGGGTTTCGAGGTTAGACTTTTGAGCAGCTAAGATTTGGTCTTGGGTCAACATGGTGAATACTCCAGTGAGAATTGAAAAAACAGAACAGCGAACAAAAAAGTTGCAAAATTCACATTTACACTATTTTGCTGCGCTGCAACATAAACGTAGTGTAAACCCTGTTTCAAAAAATGCAAGCTTTTTTTGTTGCGGTGCAGCAAAAATAATACATACGTAGCCATTCATGAGGTAAAAATGCCTTAATGAGAGGAAAAAGAAATGCTCATGACATCTGTTCTCCCCCCCGATCCCCAGCAATTACTCACCATAACACCGCAAACTGCGCAGGCCGTAGAAGACGCCATTATTTCGCGCCGCTCGGTTCGGGCTTTCTTGCCCAAGTCGGTCGATTTAGATTTGGTGCAGCATTTGCTGGATGTGGCTGCACGTGCGCCATCGGGCACCAACATTCAGCCTTGGAAAGTATGGGTATTAACGGGGGCTGCGAAAGAAACACTCAGCCAAAAAATTTTGCAGGTCTACCACAATCCGGAAGAACGCGCACAACACCAGCGTGCTTACCGATACTACCCCGAAGAATGGTTCTCGCCCTATATTGATCGCCGCCGAAAAATTGGTTGGGATATGTATGGATTGCTGGGTATTGATAAAAGCAACACCGCAGCCATGCATGAACAGCAGGGCCAAAACTACCAATTTTTTGGGGCCCCGGTGGGCTTGATGTTCACCATCCATCAAGCCATGCAGCAGGGGTCGTGGATGGACTATGGAATGTTTTTGCAAACCTTCATGATTGCCGCACGTGCCCACGGGCTTGATACTTGTGCGCAAGCGGCATTCAATGAATTTCATCGGATTATTCTTCCGCACATCGGCGCCGGCCCTGAGCAAATGTTAGTGTGTGGCATGGCTTTGGGGTATGCTGATAACCAACACCCCATCAGCCAACTGCGCACTGAACGTGAACCCGCCTCACAATTTGCTCAATTTTTATCGGAGTGATTGGTATTTTTCACCAAAGATGTTTGTTTTTCTGGCAACTTCAATCATGGCGTTCCCTCAATTTTATAGATACCCTTCATATTGAAGTTTGATGCTGCTAGTTGAACTCACATGGGCCGAAATGAACTTGGTTTTCATTACTAGCTGTCAAATCGAGTGGAGGCAGTGTGGCCTAGGCGCATGACTGCAACTGCTCTAGCGTGACAAATTCCAGGGCTTTGGCGTGCGTACATTGCAACACCACAGGCGGTGCAACACCTGCATCGAAAGCCTCTTTCCAGCGCATGGCGCACAAGCACCAACGATCACCAGCCTTTAAGCCGGCAAAGCGATAGTCAGGCCGAGGGGTGATGAGATCGTTACCTCTTTGCAATGAAAATTCTAAAAAGGCTTGGGTGACTTTGGCGCATATCACATGGCTACCGTGGTCATGCTCGTCAGTATTGCAGCAGCCGTCACGGTAATAACCGGTGAGTGGGGCGTACGAGCAAGGAACCAATGGCGTTCCCAGGACGTTCAGTGCTTGATGACTCATGATGGTACTGATGAGCAGATTAGAAAGATTTGATCTGGCGGGCAGGGGGGGATTCGAACCCCCGATACGGGTGAACCCGTATGCCGGATTTCGAATCCGGTGCATTCGACCACTCTGCCACCTGCCCGGTGTTCTGGCCGGTTCGGTACCGGCTTGGTCTGAAAAATGGAAGAATCTATTTTAGGGTATCCGCGCCGCAATCCGGCAACCATTCAACGGCTTTTGTAGGGTTTTTTATCCACGCAAAACGTCTTCTCCGCCCAAATAGGGTCGCAGCGCAGCTGGCACCCGGATGGATCCATCGGCTTGCTGATGATTTTCTAAAATAGCCACTAAAGTTCGGCCTACTGCTAAACCCGATCCATTGAGCGTATGCACAAACTCGGTTTTGTTGGGGGCAGGGCGGTAGCGGGCTTGCATGCGGCGCGCTTGAAATGATTCACAGTTTGAGCAAGAACTGATCTCGCGATACGCATTTTGCGCTGGCAACCACACTTCTAAATCAAACGTTTTGGCCGCACCAAAACCCATATCCGCGGTACACAATGCCAGTACCCGATAGGGTAGTTCAAGGGCTTGCAAAATGGCCTCGGCATGGCCCACCATTTCATCCAGTGCCGCATAACTATCCTCAGGGCGGGTGATCTGCACCATTTCTACTTTGTCAAACTGATGCTGGCGTATCATGCCGCGTATATCTCGCCCACCGCTGCCGGCCTCACTTCTAAAGCAGGGTGAATGCGCTGTTAAACGAATCGGTAAAGCTTGTGCATCTAAAATACTTTCGCGCACACTGTTGGTGAGTGAAATCTCACTGGTTGAAATCAAATACTGCTCAGAACCCGCTGCATCATTGCTGCCCTCGCTGCCGCGATAAACCCAAAACATATCTTCACGGAACTTCGGCAACTGCCCTGTACCCTCAAGCACCTCACGATTGACAATGTATGGGGTATAGCACTCGGTATAGCCATGATGACGCGTATGGTAGTCGAGCATGAACTGCGCCAGTGCTCGATGCAAGCGCGCTGCTGCACCTTTCATAAAGGTAAACCGTGCGCCACTGAGCTTAGCGCCAGTTTCAAAATCCAATCCCAAAGGTGCACCCACATCCACATGATCACGCACAGCAAAATCAAACGTGCGTGGCTGACCCCAGCGCCTGACCTCTTGATTGTGGCTTTCATCGCTACCCACCGGTACGCTTTCATGCGGTAAATTGGGTATGCGCATGAGCATATCTTGCAACTGAGCCTGAATTTTTTCCAGCGCATCTGTCGCCGCCTTCACTTGATCCGGAATCGCAGCCACTTGCGCCAGTAGCGCCGAAGCGTCCTCACCCTTGGCCTTTAAA
The DNA here is from genome assembly GCA_032122355.1 of Burkholderiaceae bacterium. Taxonomy (GTDB): domain Bacteria; phylum Pseudomonadota; class Gammaproteobacteria; order Burkholderiales; family Burkholderiaceae_C; genus RFTU01. The sequence continues at coordinate 8,940 of JAUMCS010000009.1, read as the reverse complement.
AATCCTACTTGCTTCGACAAACTGTTGCGCTGCGCTTGTAAATCTTCCGTTTGAGTTTGAATCACCTTGCGCTCGGCCTCAAGGCTCTGAAACAAGGCCACATCCAAAAAAGGCTGGGGGTGTTTGCGGCTTTGCAAGCGAGCCACCACGGCATCCAAATCTTTTCTTAACAGGCTAATGTCTAGCATAACAATTTCCAACCATAAAAAATGAATCAAAATGATGAATCAGCAGCCGATTCATTCAAGGCTGCCATAGAGCGATCGCCCAACCCGAAGGGCAGGGGAAAATGCACCGATTCTTCCACTCCGGGTAAGTTGCGTATACTCAGTGCACCCAACTCACGCAATCGTACAATCACAGCTTGTACCAGTACTTCAGGGGCCGAAGCACCCGCTGTTAAACCCACACGGCGCTTGCCTTCCAACCAAGCCGGTTGCAATTCACTGGCATTGTCAATCAAGTAGGCAGGTGTTTGTAAACGCTGTGCCAATTCACGCAGGCGGTTGCTGTTCGATGAGGTCGTGCTGCCCACCACAATCACCACATCCACTTGAGGTGCGAGCACCTTCACGGCATCTTGGCGGTTTTGCGTGGCATAGCAAATGTCTTGTTGTTTGGGTTCGCGGATATGCGGAAAGCGTTGTTTGATGGCCGCCAATATGGAAGCTGCATCATCCACACTCAAGGTAGTTTGGGTCACTACCGCTAAGCGCTCTGGGTTGTTCACTTGAACTTTGGCTACATCGGCTTCATCTTCAACCAAGTAAATGCCATCAGTCACTTGGCCTACCGTGCCTTCAACTTCGGGATGCCCCCTGTGGCCAATCATCAAAAACTCATAGCCTTCTTTACGCAGTTTAGCCACTTCAACATGCACCTTGGTTACCAACGGACAAGTGGCATCAAATACGGCAAATCCTCGTTGATCGGCCTCTTGTCGTATGGCTTGGCTGACACCATGGGCACTGAATACCAAGGTAGCACCAGGGGGTACATCTGCCAGATCTTCAATAAAAATCGCCCCCTTGGATTTGAGGTCTTCCACCACATAGGTGTTGTGCACAATTTCATGGCGTACATAAATCGGGGCGCCGTTTTTACGCAAGGCACGTTCTACAATTTCAATGGCCCTATCCACGCCGGCACAAAAGCCACGGGGTTGGGCTAGTACCACTTCTTCAATACCTACAGCACCGGCATTGCTCATCATAAAACCCCTATGACTTTCACCTCAAAGCGCACGGCCTGACCGGCTAGCGGGTGATTGAAATCAAATAGTAACCAGCCTTCAGCCTCATTCATCTCACGCACCAAGCCGGCGTATTGCCCTTGGCCGTTCGGCGTTGGAAAATGCACCACATCGCCCACGGCGTAGGTGGCTTCGGGGTCACCCAGTTGATGCAACAAGCTCAATTTCACTTTTTGTTGCATCTCGGGGTTGCGCTGGCCAAATGTTTCTCCTGCTGGAATATCAAACACTTCATGCGCACCCTCGCTCAAGCCTACTAGGCGTTGCTCCATGGCGGGGGCCAGCTCACCCGAGCCGAGGGTAAGGGTGGCAGGTGGGCCCTCAAAGGTATTGATGATGGTATCGCCCTGTAAACCACTGAGGCGGTAGTGCAGGGTGAGGAAAGATCCGGGTTGAATTTGTTTCACGATTCGTAAGCAATGATTACAGCCAAGTTGGCCAAAGCAGAAATAATACAACCCTCTATTCTACGAGTACTCTATGACAATCAAACAACTTCCTGCGGCATTGCGCCCGCGCGAAAAGCTATTGAATCAAGGCCCGCAATGTCTGGCCGATGCCGAGCTATTGGCCCTTTTACTGCGCACAGGTAATCGTGAGCACAGTGTACTTGCTATGGCGCAAAACATGCTGGATCAGTTTTCGGGATTGGCTGGGTTGATGCAAGCCAGTGCCGGCGATTTGCGTCGCATTAAAGGGCTAGGGCCCGCCAAGGTGTCAGAGCTGTGTGCCGTGATTGAAATTGCCCGCCGTGCTATGTTGCAGGGGCTTAGCCAAGAACCTATTTTTGAATCACCCACGCGTGTTAAAGAGTACTTACAACTGCGTATGTCGACCTTAGAGCACGAGGTTTTTGCAGTCTTATTTTTGGATTCACAGCACCGTTTATTGTGTATGGAAGAAATGTTTCGCGGTACCTTAACCCAAGCCAGTGTTTACCCGCGCGAGGTCGTTAAACGTGCTTTGGCCTTGAATGCGGGGGCAGTCGTGCTGACTCACAACCACCCCTCAGGTGTGGCTGAACCCAGCCGCGCCGATGAGCGCATCACTGCCACCTTGCGTGATGCATTGCAACTGGTGGATGTGCGTGTGTTAGACCACATCATCGTTGGCCGAGGTCAAACCGTTTCACTGTCTGAGCGAGGATTGATGTAGCTTGTTTCTAAACTATCCATTTGTGTGGCTAAAAAATCAAAATAATTTTTCACGGCTTGCCACTGCATATCGCAATCTTCAATCAAATTGAGCTGCATTCTGAACGATTCACCCTCTGGCAAATGCCGCACATACCAACCAATGTGTTTGCGTGCTGAGCGAACACCCGTGTATGAGCCATAAAGGCCATAATGGTCAATTAAATGCTCTAGCAAAGCCTGTTGTGCTTCGGGTACGCTGGGGCCAGGTAAGTGCTGACCGGTACTCAAATAATGCACTATTTCTCGGAATATCCAAGGCCGGCCCTGCGCAGCGCGGCCTATCATGACAGCTTGTGCGCCGGTGGCTTGCAATACCGCCTGGGCTTTTTCAGGGGAGGTAATATCACCATTGGCCACCACCGGAATCCCCGCCCCAGCTACCACTTCAGCAATGGTGTCGTATTCTGCTTGTCCACCATAGCCTTGCTCGCGCGTGCGGCCATGAATGGTTAGCATTTGAACACCAGCTTGCTCGGCTTGTTGTGCGATGGCCACAGCATTTTTATGCTGTACATTCCAGCCCGTGCGCATTTTTAAGGTAGTAGGTACACCCTGCGTTGAGCAAACGGCCACCACGGCCTCAATAATTTCTAGGGCCAACGCTTCATTTTGCATCAGGGCAGATCCTGCCCACTTATTGCAAACTTTTTTTGCGGGGCAGCCCATATTGATGTCAATAATTTGCGCACCTCGGTCAATGTTGTAGCGTGCGGCTTCCGCCATCATGGCGGCATCGGTGCCGGCAATTTGTACCGCAATCGGGCCTGGTTCGCCATTGTGATTGGCGCGTCGACTGGTTTTGAGCGAATTCCATAAATCAGGCCGTGATGTCACCATTTCACTCACCGCATAACCTGCACCAAAGCGCTTGCACAACTGCCGAAACGGGCGATCAGTCACACCCGCCATGGGTGCAACCATCACGGCATTGGGTAGGGTATAGGGGCCAATTTTCATATCAATATCGGTTTGCTACACATGGCACAGGAGTCTTTAAGCGGGTACGATGTAGGGATGAACACCACCACTATCACTTCAGCTGCACCCTTAGATTATTTACGCCGTATCCTCAATGCCCGAGTATACGATGTGGCCATTGAATCCCCGCTCGAGCCAGCGGCTAATCTCTCGGCGCGTTTAGGCAATAGGGTTTTACTCAAACGTGAAGATCAACAACCCGTATTCAGCTTTAAGCTGCGGGGCGCCTACAATAAAATGGCGCACCTCAGCCCCGAGCAATTGCAGCGTGGGGTGATATGCGCATCGGCAGGTAACCATGCGCAAGGTGTGGCTTTAAGTGCGCGCAGGCTGGGCACGAAAGCCCTGATTGTGATGCCTCTAACCACACCCAAGGTGAAAATCGATGCTGTGGCAGCTTTGGGTGGCACGGTCGTGTTGCACGGTGAAAGTTACTCGGATGCGTATTTGCATGCTCAGCAGTTACAAAAAGATCAAGGCTTGGTGTTTGTACACCCCTTTGATGACCCGGATGTCATAGCAGGCCAGGGCACGATTGGCATGGAAATACTGCGTCAACATCAAGCACCCTTAGATGCCATTTTTGTGGCTATTGGTGGGGGTGGTTTGATCTCAGGTGTGGCCAGTTATGTCAAAGCTGTTCGGCCTGAAGTCAAAATCATCGGCGTACAAATGAATGATTCATCGGCTATGTTGCAGTCGGTTCAGGCTGGTCAGCGTGTGCAACTCAGTGATGTTGGTTTATTTTCCGATGGTACGGCCGTGAAATGGGTGGGTGAAGAAACTTTCCGCCTAACGCAAGCCTTGGTCGATGATTACGTGGTGGTGAGTACCGATGAAGTGTGTGCAGCCATTAAAGATGTATTTCAAGACACACGGAGCATCATGGAGCCGGCGGGTGCCATGGGGGTGGCAGCCTTGAAGCAATATGTGCAAACCCATGCTATCAAGAACCAAACTCTAGCGGCTATTACCTGCGGTGCGAATATGAATTTTGATCGCTTGCGCTTTGTGGCTGAGCGGGCTGAGTTGGGTGAACAGCGTGAGGCTTTATTTGCCGTCACCATCCCTGAACAGGTGGGGGCATTCAAGCATTTTTGTCAAGTTATTGGTTCACGCAGCATCACCGAGTTTAATTACCGAATGTCTAATACCGATGAGGCCCATGTGTTTGTCGGCTTAACCATTCGGCACAGTCAAGAGGCCGATGATGTTGCAGCCTTGTTTGAGTTTGAGGGTTTTGCGACGGTAAACCTCACATATGATGAGTTAGCCAAAGAGCATGGGCGGCATCTGGTGGGTGGAAGAACCCAAAATGCGGCCAACGAGCGACTCATCCGATTTACATTCCCCGAGCGCCCAGGGGCGTTACTCAAGTTTTTGCAGGCATTGCACCCCGGTTGGAATATCAGCTTATTTCATTACCGTAACCAAGGTGCTGATTACGGCCGGGTTTTGGTCGGCTTGCAAATTGGTGAAGATCAGGTAACGATGTTGGAAA
>JAUMCS010000009.1:0-4003 GCA_032122355.1 Burkholderiaceae bacterium | reverse complement strand
TTTGTTTCTGGGTTAAATCCTCTTGGATTCATTCCGGGTGGCGGTTCAGCAGATCTTCGTTGGTAACGGGAACCACTGTTTCCGGTGTTATATGATGGATTTGGCATTTGACTCGGTGGGCTTGGTGTGTAGTAGGGGGGGCGAGCATCGTAGGGGCGGCCTTCTGGTTGAATTGGAGGCATCATTTTTGGGCTTGAATTGAAAGCTGCATTTGATCCACTCGTACCTGATGGTGGTTCTTTAGAAGTAGCAGCCTTTGGAAGTAGTACAGCTTCTAGGTAAATGAATTCATTTTGATTTTGGGGATCTTTAGCTGAGCCTATGGTAACTTTCTGGTTGGAAATATCTAAAATCTTGAGATTCTCATTAATGACTGCCCCCACCTTATAAGAGCGCGGCGGTTGATCTTGAAATGAAATCAAGGCAATGCCCTGGTTTACTCCGGATTGAGTGGCTGCGGCTAAGCCGAGTAGTTTGAATTGGGCCGCAGAGATCGAGGGTTGAGGCTCTTCCCGATGAGCTTTTTTTTCACCTAAAATACGGCTCCAGTTAGCATATGGCCCTGAAGTAGTGGTGACTGCAGGGGCTTGAGTGTGGGTATAAAAGGTGTTGTACACCTTTAAACCCCACTGTACGGTACTGGCTGACACGCCAATCCAAATAAAAAAGGTTATCAACTTAACTAACATGGGGTTATTATGCAGGGTAATTTGGAATGAGAGGAGATGTAGAGTGATCAAAATTCAGACTTTATTAAGGCAGAGTCAAAGTCGATTCCAATTCAAAGCAAGTAAAAGAGGTTTTACCTTGATTGAGCTCATGGTTGTTTTGGTGATCATTGGTTTATTGGCCGCTTTGATCGTGCCCAATGTGCTTGATCGAGCTGATGATGCTCGTGTGACTGCTGCGAGAACAGATGTTAACAACTTGATGCAGGCACTTAAGTTGTATAAACTGGATAATCAGCGCTATCCGTCTGCCGAGCAGGGGCTTGCCGCACTAGTGACCAAACCCACAGTCGGTATCATACCGGTAAATTGGAAGGTCTATCTGGAAAAACTACCCAAGGACCCATGGGGGCAACCTTATCAATACGTTAACCCCGGTGTTAAAGGCGAAATCGATGTGTTGAGTTTTGGTGCTGATGGGCGAATCGGGGGTGATGGGCGTGATGCGGAAATAGGTTCGTGGCAGTAGCACCCTCTGGCGCTCGCTGGGCTTTATCGGGCTTTACCTTATTAGAACTGCTCATGGTGGTGGCGCTGATAGGTATCTCCAGCGCCTTAGTGAGCTTGGCTTTGCGTGATAGCCCTCAGAATCAGTTGGAGAAAGAAGCCACACGAATGGTGATATTACTGGAAGTGGCGCGTTCGCATTCGCGCGCTCAGGGGGTAGAGGTAAGTTGGAGGCCATCATTGGATTCCCAAAATACTACCGAGCAGTTTCATTTTCTAGGTTTAAATCCCAAAAGTACACCGATGGGTATTGATACGGTTTGGCCTACCCGCTGGATAAATCCGGATATTCAAGCCACAGTCTGGGCGCGCGAATCTCTGAGTTTAGGGCCGGAGCCTTACATAGGCCCGCAAAAATTGATACTTAAATTACACGACCAACAAATCTTTATATCTACCGATGGGTTTTCATCATTCAAGGTCGAGCATGAAAGTTAATGCTCAATTTTCTGGCATCACGCTGGTGGAGGTTTTGGTTGCCTTGGTGATTGTGGCGTTGGTATTGGGTGCAGGGTTGAAGGCAACGGGCGCACTCACCAATAACGCCCAACGTTTTGAAGATGTCACACTGGCGCAGTGGTGTGCTGAAAATGAACTCATCGAAATGCGTCTAACCGGAAACCTTCCAGCCACACCAACCAATGAGATGGATTGCTTACAGCTGGGCAGAAAATTTCACTTATCCATGAAGCTTCATTCAACGCCAAATCCGATGTTCAAGAGGGTGAACATTCAGGTATTGGATGAGATGGGTCAGCCGCACTTTAGTATCAAAACCATTTTGCCGGTGAATGTGTTTTAACGGTTCATTTAATTGGCAAATCCATGAAAGCAAAATCATTATTTTTTGAGAGTCACCGAGGTTTTACCTTGGTTGAGGTCTTGATTGCTCTGCTGGTGATGTCAGTTTTATCCGGTATGGCTTGGAAGGGTATAGATACGATGATTCGTAGCAAAGAATACACTGAAGCCGCCATGGAAAGAACTCTAAAACTCAGCGTTGCTGCAGCCCAATGGGAAGCGGATTTGCAAGCGGTTTATACCACCAGTTCATTCCCTGCCATCAGTTTTGATGGTATGAACCTGAGGATTGTTCGGCAGTCAGACAAAGGTGCGCAAGTGGTGGTTTGGTCGGTCCAGCAGGGTTCGTGGGGCCGATGGGCAAGCGAGTTCACCAAAATTCGTTCGGTTTTGCAATCTTACTGGCAAAATAGTCAAATGCTTCAGGTTAATACGCCTGGTTTTGTCTCTTTAGTTGGTGATGTTCAGGGTTGGCAAATATTTTGTTTTAGGGGAAATTCTTGGAGCAATTGTCAGTCTAGCGGAGATCGAGAAAATGGTATGAATTCGGCTGACAATACGGCCATAAACCAAGAAAAAATTCCTCTTGCGCTGAAAATGGTACTTGATTTTCGCTCAAGTACTGCTGAACAACCGCATCAATTGATACGAAGTATGGTTATCCCTGGAGGAGAGCGCTGATGTGGGCTGGTCATCAATATGCTAGCTTAGCAAGCAGCAATACGCGTGGGGCGGCGCTTTTGCTCGCGTTAATCATACTAACCTTGGTTTCAACGCTTTCCGGGGCCATGGTTTGGCAACAGTGGCGCTCAATACATGCTGAAACTGCTGAACGCGATCGAAGTCAGGCGCGTTGGATTTTAGATGGCGCTTTGGATTGGGGTATAGCAACATTAAAGTCCGATGACTCTTCAGTAGATCATTTGGCAGAACCTTGGTCCGTACCCTTGCCTGAGGTGCGCTTATCCACTTTTCTAGCTTTAGATGAAAATAATAATTCGGCGGATTTAGCTGCCGAGTACCCGGATGTTTTTTTATCTGCAAATATTGTCGATATGCAATCTCGATATAACTTGAGAAATTTGGTTGATAAAAAAGGTGAATTAGATCCAACTCAAGTCAAAGTTCTTGAAAATGTGTTTCTTTTGGCAGGAGCTGCGGCGGAAAAAGCTTTACCGTTGGCTAAAGCATGGCATGCCTCCTTGACTACGAAAGTTTCGGAGCAAAACCCTATCACGCCGGATCGTCGTTCTCGTCTGCAGTGGTTGGGGCTGGATAGCTTGACACAGGAGCGGTTAATGCCTTGGTTGGTGGTTTTGCCGCAACCAACACCTATCAACATTAATACGGTCTCGGCTCCTCTTTTGTCAGCCGTTTTTTCTGATTGGCCTAGAGGCACGGTTTTGGAAATCGCTGCTAAAGTCAAGGCTAAACCTTATACTAATTTGAAGGAATTTGAGCAGGAATATCCATTTTTTAAGCCACAACCCCCTGAGTCTCTAAGTCACCCCTTATTGGATGTGAGGACTCGTTTTTTTCAAGTTGCCATGCATATGCGTATGCCGGGTCGAGAATGGAAGAGAAGTTCATTATTACAAAGAGGTTATCAAAATGGACAAATATTTCCTGTCTTTCATGAGATGCAAATGACATCAGATTCATAAATCTAAATACACATAACATGAGTAAGTCTATTTTAATCGTAGCTTTGCCAGATGGTAAGGCCTTACTAAACCAAGAAGAAAATAATGAAATTCATATTGAATGGGATGGCTATCTCTGGACCTATTTGTACTCTGCAAATGGTGTAGAGGTCACGGAATCGGGGGAGTGTGTATTGTGCGATTTACCCAGCGCTGAAAAAACGGTGGGCATTTTAATGCCGGAAGATGTGGCTTGGCATCGTGTTTTGCTGCCCAACGCTCCCCCAACACGCTTGAAAGCCGTATTGTTTGGTTTGCTTGAAG
>JAUMCS010000008.1:0-22271 GCA_032122355.1 Burkholderiaceae bacterium | reverse complement strand
GTTTAAGCGACAAAGAACGCACATTACTCAAGCGGCGCCAAGCCATCGAACCGATTATCGGGCACCTCAAATCCGATCACCGTCTGAATCGGTGTCATCTCAAAGGCGCTGACGGGGATGCGATACACGCAGTGCTATGCGCTGCGGGCTACAACATCCGTTGGTTGCTGCGGATGATCCGCAAAAAAGGCATCCGCCTTTATTTTTTCCTCATAAAACTGCTCGCCTTATCCCATTTTTTAACCAAAATTCTGCCCAAAATTTCCATAGACCCGTTCAGACTCATTTCACCAACCATTCAATTGGTGGGGATTTGAATTTTTCATGGGCGACTAAAGAGTCTGTATCCATTTGATCCCGGCAAATCGGAGCCGTGCTCTGTTGGCATTCGTACGATCCTCCAGATGTCATCTCTGGTGAGGTGGCCAAATAATGGAAGCACTGCTCTAGAAAACACAGAATTTGCACGATCCCAATTGCCAGCCTTCTGCAAAAGCAATAAGGCTCGATCTTTTGCGATTTCGCCAATTCCAATTGGTTCTATTGCTTCGGCTAAATCATCAAGTTCAAGCGCGTCAACTCTGGTTCTTACAGCTTCGACTAACTCGTTGATTTTTGAAAGGGCCTTCAATCCTGGTAATACCTCATTTTTTGGTCCGTTTTGAACAAAGGCGCGGACCTTTTCTTTTGCTGCCTGATCAAGTAGGGCCCAAGCATTATCGATACTGGACGCCAAACAAGCTGCGCCGGCAAAATTGGCATCTGGCATATCCCCGATGACCTTATTGAGTTGCTTATTTAGCCGCTGTTCTACAGTGGCTGGATGCATTGATAGTGCTGCATTAATCGCTGCAGGCACTTGCTGCTTGTAGAACAGAGGGTTGTCGTTGGTGAGGAATCCAAAGACCATTGTGTCCACGAACCCCCGAATCAGCGGCTCAAGACCTGCATTTAGGCTGGAGCTGCGCAGTTGCAATAGCGCACGCTCCCGATCGGAGGGAAAGTACGAAGACGAAACCATCGCTACCAATTTGGATAGTGCTGCCTTTCCCTGAACCGGGGGCTGCGATAAAACATGAACAATTACGTTCCGAATATGCATTCGCGCTTGCTCGGCAGACGGCTTGTAAGGTACGCCAACTTGTTGAAAGGAAGGGTGTGCGCATCTATGTCTATCTTCCTTTAAACGCTCAAGGTCGATGAGTTGCTGCGGATCAAAAAATTCAAGATCATTCCTGCATGTCTCAAGAATGCCTCTCTCAAATTCGAGGGCTGATTTGATTCCTTGGATATTACCTTGTTCAATTTGAGTGATGTAGCTTTCGTATTTAGCCTCAAGCGCCTTGGCATTAGCATCCCCTGCCAGAGATAATTCCCTAATCTTATCGATGAGGTCAAATACAAGTGCAATCCAAGTCGTTACAATTGCTGCTCGATATGCACCCGATTTGTAGCAATGCAGGGCTTCAGATATGTACTCTTTTGATTGCTCAGATCTGCATTTGAGTGATAGTGCTTCAATATCTGCCAGCATTTCAGTCATTCAGAATTCTCTTGAGTGAATAATTTGTCAGATGCCCAGATTGAATATTTGTAATTTCAATCGTTCACAATGGACCGGACATCCCAGGTGTTCGCAATCCCCGGTCGGTAGATCACTTCGTTGCCGTGCTTGATGCTGGCCTTTAGATGCTCCCCCAGCGGCTTATCGTATTCGGTGCTGTGTATTGTACCAGGTCACAAACTTATGCACCCAAGTTCGGGCTTGGTGAATACTTTCAAATGGCTTGGCTGGACTGTTCCCTTGGTTAAATCCATAAGGGTCGCAAAAATGGGAACTCATGACAAGAGTGGTGGCGGCCAGATGGTTACTCAAAAGGCGAGGTATCTGGCGTTGAAAGCCATGTCGTCTTGTGGCGGCTCAATTTCATTGAATGAGAACGCTCTACATTGGGTGTGTGCCACTCATGTTTGTGAAAGGGATTCCCATGAATCACGAAAACGCACCACCTCCCCCACCTGAAACGCAAGGGCCTGAGTTGCCGCATGATGCGATTGCGTTGTTACCGATGCGCAACGTCGTGTTATTCCCGCATGTGCTGACCCCCATGATGGTGGGGCGGGAGCGATCCATCGCGGCTGTACAACGCGCATTGGCGCATTCGCCCGCTACACATACACAGGGTGCATTGGTGGGGGTTATTTTGCAGCGCCGTGCTGAAGTCGAGGATCCACGATTGCCTGACCTATATCCCATTGGTACCGTTGCCAAAATTGTTCGACATGGTGCGGGTGAACAAGGGGGGCAGCAAATCATTTGTCAAGGATTACAACGCTTTCGTATTCTTGAGTTGTTGGAGGGCTGGCCTTGTTTGGTCGCTAGGATTGAGCGGCTAAGTGATGGCGAAGTCAATACACAGGTTGAAGCCGCTGGATTGGCGCTTCGACAACGTGCGGTTGCGTTGCTCGAATTATTGCCCAGTGTGCCTGCAGAAGTATTGCATGTTTTGCAAGCCACCCGTTCGCCGCTGCAGCTGGGTAACGTGGTGGCGGGTTTACTGGACGTAAGCATAGAAGATAAGCAGCAACTGCTAGAAAATATGGATGCCAGCGACCGACTGGCTCAATTACTTCAGCGTGTTGAGCATCGAATTGAGGTATTACAACTATCCCAAGAAATGGGCATGCGCACCCGCGAGCATTTGGATGATCGCGAGCGTAAGTACTTGCTGCGTGAGCAGCTAAACACCATCCGTAAAGAATTAGGTGAAGATGATGGCTCCGGAGAAATCCAAGGCCAATTTGAGGACGCCATTGCGCGCAGTGGTATGCCTGAAGCCACGGCAGCTGAAGCGCGGCGCGAGTTGCAGCGATTAAGGCACTTGCCCGAATCATCAAGCGAGCATAGCCTGTTGCGCAATTGGCTAGAGTGGATAACAGAACTCCCTTGGCGGCTTGCTGTGCTGCAAGCGGTGGATTTAGAGCAGGCACAGGCCATACTCGAGGCTGACCATTTTGGCCTTGAAAAAGTCAAACGCAGCATCATTGAATTTCTGGCGGTGCGTCAACTTAACCCAACGGGGCGCGCGCCCATCTTGTGTTTTTTGGGGCCGCCAGGCGTGGGTAAAACCTCTTTGGGGCAAAGTATAGCAAAAGCTCTGGGTCGCCCTTTTGCGCGTGTGGCACTAGGGGGTGTGCATGATGAATCCGAGATTCGGGGACATCGCCGCACGTACATAGGAGCCATGCCGGGCAGCATTATTCAGGCCATACGCCGCAGTGGTGCGCGTGATGGCGTGCTGATGCTGGATGAAATCGATAAGCTTTCCACGGGCTTTCACGGTGATCCTACAGCGGCACTGCTCGAGGTTCTAGATCCTGCCCAAAACAGCACTTTCAGTGATCATTATTTGGGTGTGCCCTTTGATCTCAGTCGAATCTTGATGATTGCCACAGCCAATGTGCTGGATGCGATCAGTCCGCCTTTGCGTGATCGAATGGATGTCATCGAGTTGCCGAGCTATACGGCCTTGGAGAAGCTAGAAATTGCGCAGCGATATTTGGTTGATAGGCAGCGCGAAATCAGCGGCCTTAAGAAAATCCAGTGTGAAGTTCGCAAAGATGCCTTGGCTGCCTTGATAGCGGGTTATACGCGTGAAGCCGGTGTGCGCCAACTTGAGCGTGAAATAGGACGACTCATGCGCCATGCAGCTTTGCAAATTGCCAAAGGGCGTGTGGCGGAATTGCACATCGAAGCGGAGGATTTAAATCGGATTCTGGGTCAAGCTCGGTACGAGACCGAACCGCCTTTGCGCAGTGATCTAACCGGTGTGGCCACAGGTCTAGCATGGACGCCCGTCGGCGGTGATATATTGATTATAGAAGCCTCGCGTATGGCGGGCAGTGGCCGTTTGATATTAACGGGGCAATTGGGCGAAGTCATGCGTGAAAGTGCTCAGGCGGCACTTACCTGGGTTAAAACCTATGCGCATGCCTGGGGTTTGGCATCAAATCAGTTTGAATCGGTAGATGTGCACTTGCATGTTCCTGCAGGTGCCATTCCTAAAGATGGGCCCAGCGCGGGTGTGGCTATGTTGGTGGCATTAGCCTCATTGTTTAGTGAGCGAGCTGTGCATCACGACACGGCCATGACGGGTGAAATCAGTCTGCGCGGATTGGTATTGCCGGTCGGGGGTATACGTGAAAAAGTATTAGCGGCACAGCGATCGGGCTTAAAGAAAGTATTGTTGCCAGATCGTAACCGGCGTGATTTGGAAGACATACCGGGCGAAGTGCAAACGCAGATGGAATTTATATGGATCAAAACGGCGGAAGACGCATTGCGTTATGCGCTAACTAATAAACCCGTTCGCCCCTTGCCAGGCATAAACATTCATCGCTGACTTTCGTTTAACTCCCCTGCTTCTAACACCAATCAGGCAGCGAAACTAAAACTAATTTATCTATGTTTCGATCGAGGTGGTGTTGAACTGTGCTACAATCAACAATTGACCTTGGAGGGGTGCCCGAGTGGCTAAAGGGGGCAGACTGTAAATCTGTTGGCTTACGCCTACGCTGGTTCGAATCCAGCCTCCTCCACCATCAATTGATTCAAATTCATTGCGGCTGCGAATCACGGATGTAATTGGGGTCGAAAGCCCATACGAGGCGGGAGTAGTTCAATGGTAGAACCTTAGCCTTCCAAGCTAATGACGCGGGTTCGATTCCCGTCTCCCGCTCCAAAATGGCTTGTGTGTGATGGTCGGTAAAGGTTTAAACTGGTCTTCTAGTTTAAACCTGTGTCGATGCCCATGTGGCTCAGTGGTAGAGCACTCCCTTGGTAAGGGAGAGGTCACGCGTTCGATCCGCGTCATGGGCACCATGCAAGGCATGGCTGGTCGAGTGGTTGTTGTAATCTAGGCATTTCTTCTGATTGGAGATATCAAAATGGCAAAAGGTAAGTTTGAACGTACAAAACCGCACGTGAATGTGGGTACGATTGGTCACGTCGATCACGGCAAAACCACACTAACTGCAGCAATTGCAACCGTGTTGGCTGCCAAGTTTGGTGGTGAAGCTAAAAAGTACGATGAAATTGATGCGGCTCCTGAGGAAAAAGCACGTGGTATTACCATTAACACAGCTCACATCGAGTACGAAACTGCTAACCGCCACTATGCGCACGTTGACTGCCCGGGTCACGCTGACTACGTGAAAAACATGATTACCGGTGCTGCGCAGATGGACGGTGCCATATTGGTATGTTCCGCTGCTGACGGCCCTATGCCCCAAACCCGCGAGCACATACTGTTGGCCCGCCAAGTGGGTGTACCTTATATCATCGTATTTTTGAACAAATGCGATATGGTCGACGATGCAGAGTTGCTGGAATTGGTTGAAATGGAAGTGCGCGAATTGCTCTCCAAGTATGACTTCCCGGGTGATGACACTCCCATTGTCAAGGGTTCTGCCAAGTTGGCGCTCGAAGGCGACAAAGGTGAATTAGGTGAGCAGGCTATCCTGAAGCTGGCTGAAGCCTTAGACTCCTACATTCCTACCCCAGAGCGTGCGATTGACGGCGCATTCTTGATGCCTGTCGAAGACGTATTCTCTATTTCGGGTCGTGGTACCGTAGTGACGGGTCGTGTAGAGCGTGGCATTGTTAAGGTCGGTGAGGAAATAGAAATCGTGGGTATCCGCGACACTCAAAAAACCACCTGTACTGGTGTGGAAATGTTCCGCAAGTTGCTTGACCAGGGTCAGGCTGGTGACAACGTTGGTATCCTGTTGCGTGGCACCAAGCGTGAAGATGTTGAGCGTGGCCAAGTGCTGTGCAAGCCTGGCAGCATCAAGCCTCATACCCATTTCACTGCAGAAGTGTACGTGCTTAGTAAAGAAGAAGGTGGGCGTCATACCCCATTCTTCAATAACTATCGTCCTCAGTTCTACTTCCGTACCACTGATGTGACCGGTGCGGTTGAGTTGCCTGCTGACAAAGAAATGGTGATGCCTGGTGACAACGTTAGCATTACTGTCAAGTTGATCGCACCCATCGCCATGGAAGAAGGCTTGCGCTTTGCTATCCGCGAAGGCGGTCGTACCGTCGGGGCTGGTGTTGTGGCCAAAATCATTGCTTAATTCACTTTGCATCAGTGCGTGTGTTGCATCTGTAACACACGCCGCATGACAAACATTCATAAAACTGCTGCACAGGGATTATTCAAATGCAAAAGCAAAAAATTCGTATACGCCTCAAAGCGTTTGATTACAAGTTGATTGATCAGTCCGCGATGGAAATTGTAGACACTGCAAAAAGAACGGGTGCCATAGTGCGCGGCCCGATTCCTTTGCCTACACGGATGCAACGTTTCGATATATTGCGTTCTCCCCACGTGAACAAAACCAGTCGTGATCAGTTCGAAATACGCACTCATCAAAGGTTGATGGATATTGTAGATCCTACAGACAAAACAGTAGATGCATTAATGAAGCTGGATTTGGCTGCTGGTGTTGATGTAGAAATCAAACTTCAGTAATTAATTAACGGTAAATCCTACAATACCTGAGGTTTACCGTGTAGAATATTGAGTTCTTTGCTCGGGTTTGCCTAAGGAAAAATCTGAGTTATGAAATCAGTAACGGAGCTTCGGCCAATCGATGTCGAAGTGTATTTAACAAGGCCTTAACAAAGGCTGGAGATAAAAAATGAGTCTAAGCAATCGTTTGGGGTTGCTGGGCCGCAAGGTGGGCATGATGCGCATCTTTACAGAGGATGGCGATGCTATCCCTGTAACGGTGTTGGATGTGTCTAACAATCGCGTGACCCAGGTAAAAACCCAAGATGTTGATGGATACAGTGCGCTGCAAGTAGCGTATGGCGCTCGCAGAGCCTCACGTATCACCCGCCCTGTAGCTGGGCATTTGGCTAAGGCAGGTGTCGAGCCTGCTCAAATTTTAAAAGAATTCCGTGTTGCTCCTGAAGATGCTGCGAGCTATGCGCTGGGTTCAACATTGCCTGTCACCTTATTCCAAGTGGGGCAGTTGGTTGATGTTCAGGGTACATCAATCGGTAAGGGCTTTGCCGGCACGATCAAGCGGCATAACTTCGCTTCTCAGCGTGCATCTCACGGTAACAGCCGCTCTCACAATGTGCCGGGTTCAATCTCCATGGCGCAAGATCCTGGTCGTGTGTTTCCTGGAAAGAAAATGACGGGTCACATGGGTGATGAAACGGTTACAACACAAAACCTGAATATCGTTCGTATTGACGAAGCGCGCCAATTGATTTTAGTAAAGGGTGCGGTCCCAGGGGCAAAGAATGGCCATGTGGTCGTTCGTCCTGCGGTAAAGGCTAAACTCAAGAAAGGGGCTCAATAATGCAGATAGAGCTCTTAAATGAACAGGGTCAGGCATTGTCCCAATTTGATGCGCCTGATGCCGTTTTCGCTCGTGATTATAACGAAGCACTCATTCATCAGGTTGTGGTGGCTTTTCAGGCGAATGCTCGCCAGGGTACTCGTAAGCAACTGACGCGTGCCGAAGTGCGTCACTCTACGAAGAAGCCTTTCCGTCAAAAGGGTACTGGACGTGCTCGCGCAGGTATGACTTCATCACCGATATGGCGTGGAGGCGGTCGTACATTTCCGAATGCACCTGATGAAAACTTTACCCAAAAGGTAAATAAAAAAATGTATCGCGCCGGTATGGCTTCTATTTTCTCGCAGTTAGCCAGAGATGGAAGGTTGGCGGTAGTCGAGAGTTTTGGTGTTGAAGCGCCTAAAACCAAGCTTTTAGCTGCCAAATTCAAAGCTATGGGTTTGGATTCAGTATTGGTGATCGCTGATCAAGTCGATGACAACTTGGCATTGGCATCGCGAAATCTCCCCAATGTTCTGGTCGTAGAGCCTCGCTATGCAGACCCATTATCACTGGTCTTCTATAAAAAGGTCCTGGTAACCAAAGCTGCTATTGAGCAGCTGAAGGAGATGTTCGCATGAGTGCATCTAAATTGAATGCAGACCGCTTAGCGCAGGTTCTGATTGCGCCGATCGTCTCCGAAAAGGCGACGGCCGTGAGTGAGCGTAATAACCAAGTTTTGTTCAAGGTGTTGCGTAGTGCAACCAAACCCGAGATCAAGGCTGCTGTAGAGCAAATGTTAAAGGTTGAAGTTGAGTCTGTGCAAACGGTTAATCAAAAAGGTAAAGTGAAGCGATTTGGTCGTTCACTCGGACGTCGCGATCATGTGAAGAAAGCCTACGTGAGCCTCAAAGCAGGACAAGAACTGAATCTAGTTGAGGGGGGCGCATAATGGCAGTTGTTAAACTCAAACCTACTTCACCTGGCCGTAGAGCCGTTGTGAAGGTGGTTCACAAGCATTTGTATAAAGGTGCACCCGAGGCATCTCTGCTGGAACCCCAAAAGCAAAATTCTGGGCGAAATAATAACGGTCATATTACGGTTCGGCATAAAGGTGGTGGGCATAAGCATCACTATCGTGTGATCGACTTCAAACGTAATAAGGACGGTATACCTGCCAAAGTGGAACGTATTGAATACGATCCCAACAGAACCGCACACATTGCACTGGTTTGTTATGCTGATGGCGAGCGCCGCTACATCATTTCCCCCCGTGGCTTAGAGGTGGGTTCGGTTATTCTAAGTGGTTCAGAAGCCCCGATCAAGGCTGGTAACACGCTACCTATCCGCAATATCCCAGTGGGTTCAACCATCCATTGCATTGAAATGCTGCCTGGTAAAGGTGCGCAGATGGCTCGTTCAGCCGGTGCTTCGGTTACTTTGATGGCACGCGATGGTGTGTATGCTCAGTTGCGTCTGCGCTCAGGCGAGGTTCGCCGTGTTCACATTGACTGTCGTGCAACCATTGGTGAAGTCAGCAATGAAGAGCACAGCCTGCGTCAATATGGTAAAGCAGGTGCTATTCGTTGGAAGGGTATACGACCAACCGTACGCGGTGTAGCCATGAACCCGATTGACCACCCCCATGGTGGTGGTGAGGGTCGTACTGGTGAGGCCCGTGCCCCTGTTTCTCCGTGGAATACTCTGACCAAGGGTTACCGTACTCGTAACAATAAGCGTACGCAAACGTTCATCGTTTCGCGTCGCAAGAAGTAAGGAGCGATATTTATGTCACGCTCACTGAAAAAAGGTCCTTTTGTTGACCATCACTTGATGGCTAAGGTTGAAAAAGCCACGGCCAACAAAGATAAAAAGCCCATTAAAACATGGTCCCGTCGCTCAACGATCCTGCCCGAGTTCATCGGCTTGACGATCGCTGTACATAACGGCAAACAACACGTACCTGTTTATGTTTCTGATCAAATGGTTGGTCATAAACTGGGTGAATTTGCACTGACACGTACTTTTAAAGGCCATCCGGCTGATAAAAAGGCGAAAAAATAAGGGATGATGAACATGGAAACTCGTTCAATTGTTCGCGGAGTGCGCTTATCGGCTGATAAAGGCCGGTTGGTTGCAGATCTCATCCGTGGAAAGAAGGTGGACCAGGCGCTCAACATCCTGGCTTTCACTCAAAAAAAGGCCGCTGGCATTGTCAAGAAGGCACTGGAAAGTGCTATTGCGAATGCTGAGCACAATGATGGTGCTGATATTGATGATTTGCGCATTACGTCAATTTACGTTGAACAAGGTGCAACTCTAAAGCGATTTACCGCTAGTGCCAAAGGCCGCGGTAATCGTATCAGCAAAGGTACTTGTCACATTTATGTGACAGTTGGCAACTAAGGGGCCGCTAAATATGGGACAAAAAATCCATCCAACCGGATATCGCCTGCCGGTCACGCGGGCTTGGACATCGCGCTGGTACGCTAATAGCCGTAACTTCAGCCAAATGCTGGCAGAAGATTTACAAGTCCGAGAGTACCTCAAAGAGCGACTCAAAAATGCTGCTGTCTCTCGAATTCAGATCGAGCGACCCGCAAAAAGTGCTCGCATCACGATATTCTCTGCACGTCCTGGTGTTGTCATTGGCAAAAAAGGTGATGACATTGAAAACATCAAGGCTGAGCTAACCAAGCGTTTGGGTGTGCCTGTCGCTGTCAACATCGAAGAGGTTCGTAAGCCTGAAGTCGATGCTCAATTGATTGCTGACAGTATTACCCAGCAGCTTGAAAAGCGTATCATGTTTCGCCGTGCTATGAAACGTGCGATGCAAAATGCGATGCGTCTGGGCGCTCAAGGTATAAAAATCATGAGCTCAGGTCGTTTGAATGGCATTGAGATTGCTAGAACCGAATGGTATCGTGAGGGACGTGTTCCTTTGCATACTCTGAAGGCTGACATTGATTACGCTACATCTGAAGCTGAAACCACCTATGGCATTATCGGTGTAAAGGTATGGGTCTATCGTGGTGACATGAATAGCAAAGGTGAAATGCCCACACTTGGCAAGACCGAGGGTGGTGATGAAGATAAACGTTCGCGTCGTGGTGCTAAGCCTGGTATGCGCAATCGTAACTCGGGTGCTGAGGCAGGCTCGTCCGCCCATCCTGCATCTGCTACAGAGGGTGTAAAGACGCCCGTCGTCAGGCGAGTGCGTAAAGCAGTAGCGCCCACCGAGGTAAAAGGAGAATAAAGCATGTTGCAACCAGCACGCCGGAAATTCCGGAAAGAGCAAAAAGGGCGCAATACGGGTGTAGCAACACGTGGAGCAAATGTATCATTCGGTGAATTCGGCTTGAAAGCGACCGAAAGAGGTCGTATTACGGCCAGACAGATTGAATCTGCACGTAGAGCAATATCACGCCACATTAAACGTGGTGGACGTATTTTTATACGGATCTTTCCTGACAAGCCCATTTCACAGAAGCCTGCTGAGGTTCGTATGGGTAATGGTAAAGGTAACCCAGAGTATTATGTTGCTGAGATCACACCAGGTAAAGTTTTATACGAAATCAATGGTGTTCCAGAAGCTCTTGCCCGTGAAGCCTTTACACTAGCGGCAGCCAAATTACCTTTGCGCTGCACATTTGTCAGTCGTCAGATTGGAACCTAAGGAGTTGATACTGATGAAAGCTGCAGACTTAAGATTGAAAGATATTCCTGCTTTGGAAGCAGAGGTGTCAAGTCTACTCAAAACTCATTTTGCACTCCGTATGCAAAAGGCCACTCAACAATTATCCAACAATCAGGCCCTATCTAAGATTCGTAAAGATGTGGCACGGATTCGTACCATCATTTCTGAGAAACAGAAAGAAGCAAGCATATGAGCCAAGTTTCACCATCTACAGATAAGCCAAAGGTTGTTCGTACTTTTATCGGACGCGTGGTCAGTGACAAGCGACAAAAATCCGTGACTGTATTAGTCGAGCGTCGTGCCAAACATGAGCTATACGGAAAAATTATTGCTCGCTCAAATAAATTCCACGCGCATGACGAATCAGGTATCTATCGCCTCGGCGATTTGGTTGAGATTACTGAGTCTAGGCCCATTTCTAAAACCAAATCATGGGTCGTAACTCGTTTGGTCGAAAAAGCGCGTGAAGTTTAATGATTTAAGGAACGATAATGATTAAAGTCGGTGACAAGTTACCCTCTGTTGTTTTGTATGAGTGGAATGATGTAGAAGGCGAAGGATGTGCAATTGGTCCTAAGTCCATCGATTTGACCTCTGAACTTGCCAACAAGACGGTTGCACTGTTCGGTTTGCCTGGTGCGTTTACTCCGACCTGTTCGGCATCTCATGTACCTGGTTATATTGCGCACTACGACGAATTCAAGTCTGCTGGTGTGGATGAAATCTGGTGTGTGTCTGTCAACGATGCTTTTGTGATGGGGGCTTGGGCTAAAGACCAACAAACGGGTTCTAAGGTTCGAATGATTGCTGATGGCTCTGCTTCTTTTGCTAAGGCTACAGGAATCACACTCGATCTCACCGATAAAGGTTTAGGATTGCGTTCTGGGCGTTATTCCATGTTGGTTAAGAACGGTGTTGTGGTTTTACTAAATGTCGAATCGGGTGGTGAACTGAAAGTCAGTGATGCCAAATCCCTTTTGAGCGGGATCAAAGCAATCTGATTTTTTTTATTTCTTTCGATAGTTTATTGACACTCTAGAAATAAAGTGTTACACTATTAAGCTTACTTGTTTGATGAAGGGTGAAAAACCCTTCTGAGCAAAGTTTTCTTCCCATTACTACGGGTCCAAAACTAATCATTAAGTTCGGTCTGCTGCTTATAAAAGTGAAGCTTACTGAATGAATGAGTAAAGTTGGAAATTTTAATCATGATTCAAATGCAATCGCGACTTGATGTCGCAGACAACACCGGTGCTAAGTCGGTGATGTGTATCAAGGTGCTTGGTGGCTCTAAGCGTCGTTATGCTGGAATTGGTGACGTCATCAAGGTCAGTATCAAAGAGGCGGCACCTCGTGGTCGTGTCAAAAAAGGCGAAGTTTACAATGCTGTCGTTGTTCGTACGGCTAAGGGCGTTCGTCGTAATGATGGTTCATTGGTGAAATTTGATGGCAATGCGGCAGTTTTGCTGAATGCTAAGTTAGAGCCAATTGGTACTCGTATTTTTGGCCCGGTCACTCGTGAACTTCGTACAGAGAAATTTATGAAAATTGTCTCTCTGGCGCCTGAGGTTCTTTAATTCTCGATCTTTGCAGGTTAGGGTCTAATATGAATAAGCTTAGAAAAGGTGATCAAGTCATTGTGTTGACTGGTCGAGACAAGGGTAGGCGTGGTGTGGTTACCGCTAGAGTGGATGGTGACTTGATTTTGGTTGAGGGTGTCAATCTGGTGAAGAAGCACCAAAAGCCTAACCCTATGAAAAATCAACAGGGTGGTATTGTTGAAAAACTCATGCCTATTCATCAATCCAATGTGGCTATTTTCAATGCGGCAACAGGTAAGTCTGACCGCGTGCAAATCAAGATCCTAGAAAATGGGGATCGCTTGCGCGTTTATAAGTCGACTGGTGATGAGATTAAGGTATAAGGTGGGTTATGAGTAACGCTATACGTTCACGCTTGCAAGAGCATTATCAATCGGTAGTCGTACCTGAATTGGTTAAAAAATTTGGTTACAAATCTGTCATGGAAGTGCCTAGGCTCACAAAAATCACCCTTAATATGGGTGTTGGTGAGGCTGTAAATGACAAGAAAGTCATGGAGCATGCCGTATCTGACTTGTCCAAAATCGCAGGTCAGAAGCCTGTAGTTACCAAGTCTAGAAAAGCGATTGCTGGCTTCAAGATTCGCGAAAATGTTCCCATTGGTTGTATGGTCACACTTCGTGGTGTGCGCATGTTTGAATTTTTAGATCGCTTTGTGACTGTTGCTCTGCCTCGCGTCAGGGATTTCCGTGGGATTTCTGGTCGTTCGTTTGATGGTCGTGGTAACTACAATATCGGCATTAAAGAACAAATCATTTTCCCTGAAATTGAATACGACAAGATTGACGCTTTGCGTGGGATGAATATCAGCATCACAACCAGCGCGAAATCTGACGATGAGTGCAAGGCGCTGTTGGCTGCATTCCGCTTCCCATTCAAGAATTGAGGTTTATTGTGGCAAAACTATCCTTAAAACAGCGTGAACTCAAGAGAGAGCGTCTGGTTGCGGCATACGCAAAAAAATATGCTGATTTGCAGGCCATTGCTCAGAGTGCAAAGCATTCAGAAGAAGAGAGATATGCGGCTAGGCTCGAGCTACAAAAGCTTCCAAGAAACGCAAATCCCACACGTTTGCGTAATCGTTGCGCAATAACGGGTCGTCCCCGTGGCACTTTCCGTATGTTCGGCCTCGGCAGAACAAAAATTCGAGAGATGGCATTCAAGGGAGATATTCCTGGTGTTATCAAGGCTAGCTGGTAATTTTTTAAGCGATTGATCAGGAGATATTGCTATGAGCATGAGTGATCCCATCGCCGATATGCTGACACGCATACGCAATGCGCAGATGGTAGAAAAAGCGGTAGTTGCAATGCCCTCTTCCAAGTTGAAGGTGGCTATTGCTCAGGTCTTAAAGGATGAGGGCTATGTGGATGGCTTTCAAGTCAAATCAAACGGTGGAAAATCTGAGTTAGAGATTCAACTCAAGTATTACGCTGGAAGGCCTGTTATCGAGCGAATTGAGCGCGTCAGCAGACCTGGCTTGCGTATATATAAGGGTCACCTTGATATACCTAAGGTGATGAATGGTTTAGGTGTGGCCATTGTGACCACTCCTAAGGGTGTAATGACCGATCGCAGAGCGCGTGCAGCTGGGATTGGTGGCGAAGTGCTTTGCTACGTAGCATAAACCGAAGGATTGACTATGTCCCGTGTTGCAAAAATGCCAGTTGCTGTTCCTTCAGGTGTTGAGGTGACTGTAACTGAGCAAGAAATTCAAGTCAAAGGAGCTAACGGCATTCTTAAGTTAGACGCAAGCCCTTTGGTATCTGTAAAAGTTGAAAATTCCCAAGTTCTTTTTGCGGCGCTTGGCGATTCCCAAGAAGCCAATGCCCTCAGTGGTACATACAGGGCAATCACTTCCAATATGGTTGAGGGTGTTACTAAAGGATTCGAGCGAAAGCTGAATCTCGTTGGCGTGGGTTATCGTGCGCAAGCTCAGGGTGCCAAGCTTAATCTGCAAGTGGGATATTCTCACCCAGTTGTCTTTGATATGCCTGCCGGCGTTAAGGTTGAAACACCTAGCCAAACAGAAATTATTCTTAAAGGTGCTAATCGCCAAGTGGTAGGTCAACTTGCTGCTGAAATTCGCGCTGTGCGTCCTCCAGAGCCCTATAAAGGCAAAGGTATTCGTTATGCCGATGAACGCGTCACACTCAAAGAAACTAAGAAGAAGTAAGGATAACAGAATATGTCGATGAACAAGAAAGAGCAGCGTTTGCGCCGTTCGCGTCAAACTCGGGTACGTATTGCATCTCAGTTGGTGCCCCGCCTTACCGTACACCGTACCAACTTGCATATTTATGCTTCGGTTATTTCTGCAGATGGTACCCAAGTTCTGGCCTCTGCTTCAACTGTTGAATCTGCAGTGAGATCTGAATTGGGTGTTGCTGGCAAAGGAGCCAATGTTTCAGCCGCTTCTCTGATTGGTAAGCGTGTTGCAGAGAAAGCTCGTGCTGCCGGTGTTGAATCTGTGGCTTTTGACCGTTCCGGTTTTGCCTACCATGGCCGTATTAAGGCCTTAGCTGATGCGGCACGCGAAGCCGGGCTCCAATTCTAATACCAGAGGATTCATAAAATGGCAAAGTTTTCACCTAAAGTCCAGGATGAAGGTCGGGACGACGGACTCAAGGAAAAGATGATCGCTGTCAACCGTGTTACCAAGGTTGTTAAGGGTGGTCGTATTTTAGGTTTCGCTGCACTCACTGTCGTCGGTGATGGTGATGGGCGCATCGGAATGGGTAAAGGTAAGGCCCGCGAAGTGCCTGTTGCTGTTCAAAAGGCAATGGAGTCCGCTCGTCGTAATATGTTTAAGGTTAACCTTAAAAACGGCAGCTTGCACCACAATGTCCGTGGTGAGCATGGTGCCGCAAAGGTTTTGATGGCGCCTGCACCTTCTGGTACGGGTATTATCGCTGGCGGTCCAATGCGTGCTGTTTTTGAAGTGATGGGCGTTACTGATATTGTTGCCAAGAGTTTGGGTTCATCCAATCCTTATAACATGGTGCGTGCCACACTTGATGGTTTGCGTCATTCAGCCACTCCTTCTGAGATTGCTGCTAAGCGCGGTAAGTCGATTGAGGAAATCCTTGGTTAAGTCTGAGTTCTAGGAATTCATCATGTCAGATAAAAAAACTATTACAGTTCAGTTGGCTAAAAGTGTCGCTGGAACACGTGAATCCCATCGTGCAACCATTCGTGGCTTAGGCCTTAGAAAATTAGGTAGCACTCGTACTCTTGAGGATACCCCTTCGGTGCGTGGGATGATAACCAAAGTTGCTTATTTGGTTCGTGTTATTTAATCGAGTATAAGATATGAAACTGAATACAATTCAACCTGCAAATGGTTCAAAAAAAATCGGTCGTCGTGTGGGCCGTGGGATAGGTTCAGGTTTGGGTAAAACTGCCGGTCGTGGTCACAAGGGACAAAAGTCCCGTGCAGGTGGTTACCATAAAGTCGGTTTTGAAGGTGGTCAGATGCCCCTGCAACGTCGTCTACCTAAGCGTGGTTTTAAATCTGCATCTCTTCCTTTTCAAGCGGAAGTTACGTTATCTGCCTTGCAGAAGTTGGGAATCTCAGAGATTGATGTTCTTGTTCTGAAGCAAGCTGGGTTAGTTGCTCGTGACGCAAAAGCTGTGAAAGTCATCAAAACAGGTACCCTCGATTCCAAGATTGTTCTTCGTGGTATTCATGCTACAGCAGCTGCCCGTCAGGCAATTGAGTCTGTAGGTGGTCAGCTGGCCTAATGTCAATTGAGTACTAGGATCATTTAGTGAAATCTGCCTCAATAAATTCACGATCAAACGGTAAGTTTTTAGATCTACGTAATCGACTGATCTTTTTGCTTTTAGCGCTTATCGTTTATCGAATTGGTGCGCATATCCCTGTTCCGGGAATTGACCCTGCTCAGTTGCAAGCGTTGTTCAAGTCTCAGTCGGGCGGTATATTAAACTTGTTTAATATGTTCTCCGGTGGAGCACTTTCTCGCTTCACTGTATTTGCCCTGGGTATCATGCCTTATATTTCTGCATCGATTGTGATGCAATTATTAGGTTATGTGGTACCTTCTATTGAGGCACTTAAGAAGGAAGGGGAAGCCGGTCGACGTGTTATCACCAAGTACACACGCTATGGTACTTTTGGATTGGCCCTATTCCAATCCCTGGGTATATCTTTAGCGCTTGAAGGAACTGCTGGTTTGGTGATTGAACCGGGTATTGCATTCAGAGTTACTGCGGTTTGCAGCTTAGTTGCTGGTACTATGTTTCTGATGTGGTTAGGTGAGCAGATCACCGAACGAGGTCTTGGAAACGGGATCTCAATTCTGATCTTCGCTGGTATTGTCGCTGGATTGCCCAGTGCTATTGGTGGTCTGTTTGAATTGGTAAATACCGGTGCGATGAGCATTGCTGCCAGTATCTTTATCATTGCTGTCGTGCTTTTGGTTACCTATGGTGTGGTCTTTGTGGAGCGTGGTCAACGCAAAGTATTGGTCAATTACGCCAAGAAGCAAGTTGGTAATAAGGTTTATGCAGGCCAGAGTTCACACCTTCCACTCAAGTTGAATGTCGCAGGTGTTATTCCTCCGATTTTTGCTTCTTCGATTATTTTGTTGCCTGCCACTGCTTTAGGCTGGTTTGCAACAGGTGACGAGTATGTTTGGTTGAAGGATATTTCTGCAGCACTTTCACCAGGACAGCCCATCTACGTTCTGCTATATGCTGCGTTGATTGTGTTTTTCTCGTTCTTCTATACTGCATTGGTTTTTAACAGCCGTGAAACCTCTGACAATTTAAAGAAAAGTGGTGCATTCATCCCTGGCATTCGTCCCGGCGAACAAACCACTCGTTACCTGGATAAAATTTTATCGCGCTTAACACTGGCCGGTGCAGCATACATGACTCTGGTGTGCTTGTTACCCGAGTTTCTGGTCTTGAAGTACAGTGTTCCATTTTATTTTGGTGGCACATCTCTTTTAATCATTGTGGTTGTGACTATGGATTTTTGGGCGCAAGTTCAATCGTATGTCATGAATCAGCAATATGAGTCTTTGCTCAAAAAGGCCCATTTCAATGCAGGTTAATTCGTCTTATGGCCAAGGTTGATGTTATTCAAATGCAGGGTGAGATTGTTGAAAATCTACCCAATGCAATGTTCCGTGTCAAGCTCGAGAACGGTCACGTGGTTTTAGGGCACATTTCCGGTAAAATGCGCATGCACTATATTCGTATTTTGCCTGGTGACAAAGTCACCGTAGAGTTAACGCCTTACGATTTAAGTAAGGCGCGTATCGTGTTTAGAGCAAAATAGGAAAAAAATTACTCTTCGTAGAGTACAAGGAGAACAAGATGAAAGTAGCAGCTTCTGTAAAAAAAATGTGTCGGAATTGCAAAATTATACGTCGCCATGGTGTGGTGCGTGTAATTTGTTCTGATCCCCGTCACAAGCAACGTCAAGGTTAATCACCTTTTAAATCTTCTGCACTAAGGATTTCAAATGGCCCGTATAGCTGGTATTAACATTCCTCCCCACAAACATACCGAAATTGGTTTAACTTCCATTTATGGCATTGGTCGTCGTACTGCACAAAAGATATGCACATCTGTCGGTGTTGCCTATTCTAAAAAGATCAAAGACTTGACCGATGCCGATTTGGAAAAGATTCGTGAGCAAATCAATGCGATGACCATTGAAGGTGATTTACGCCGTGAAATGTCTATCAATATCAAGCGTTTGATGGATTTAGGTTGCTATCGCGGTTTGCGCCATCGTCGCGGATTGCCAGTTCGTGGTCAACGCACCAAAACTAACGCACGTACCCGCAAGGGACCCCGTAAATCTGCGGCAGCGCTCAAGAAATAATTTTTGACTACGGATTGATTGAAGGAAAATCATGGCTAAGGCTCCCAATAATTCTGCTGCACGCCGTGTCAGCAAAAAGGTTCGCAAGAATATTGCAGACGGTATTGCACACGTGCACGCGTCTTTTAATAACACTATTATCACGATAACCGATCGTCAAGGCGGCTCACTTTCATGGGCATCCTCAGGTGGACAAGGTTTCAAAGGTTCTCGTAAAAGTACTCCTTTTGCTGCGCAGGTCGCTGCCGAAGTGGCAGGTCGTGCTGCTCAGGAACAAGGAATTAAGAACTTAGACGTTGAGATTAAGGGTCCTGGTCCTGGTCGTGAATCTTCTGTTCGTGCATTGGCTTCGCTGGGTATTAGAATTAACTCCATTTCTGATGTGACTCCAGTTCCCCATAATGGCTGCCGCCCCCAGAAGCGCCGGCGTATCTAATTCCAGTCCCCGTTTACAGTCGATTGTGTTCTGTATGCGGGTTTTTTTTAAGCCCACTGTCTGATGCATCGCATTTCAGACTCGCATATTACTGTTGTGGTATGCCAGATATATCAAGGAAATTCAAGTGGCACGTTATATTGGCCCCAAGGGCAAACTATCTCGTCGGGAAGGCACAGACCTTTTTCTGAAAAGTTCACGTAGGTCAGTTACCGATAAATTCAAATTTGAATCTAAACCAGGTCAGCATGGACGTACTTCAGGCCAAAAAACCTCTGACTTTGGTATTCAATTACGCGAAAAGCAAAAAGTAAAGCGTATGTATGGTGTTTTAGAGCGCCAATTCCGTCGCTATTTTGCTGAAGCCGAGCGCCGCAAAGGCTCAACAGGTGCGAACCTGCTGAGTTTGTTGGAATCACGTTTAGATAACGTGGTGTATCGCATGGGTTTCGGTTGTACGCGTGCTGAAGCTCGTCAACTCGTTTCACATAAAAGCATCCTGGTGAACGGAGAAGTGGTGAATATCGCTTCCTATTTGGTCAAAGCGGGCGATACCGTTGCTGTTCGCGAGAAATCTCGCCAACAATTGCGTATCCTAGAGTCCTACAAGCTCGCTGAATCGCATGGCTTGCCTGCTTGGGTTCAAGTTGACGGTGCTAAGTTAGAAGGTGTTTTCAAGAAGACGCCTGATCGTGATGAGTTTGGTTCAGAAATCAACGAATCCCTCATCGTTGAAATGTATTCACGTTGATTTTACTGAGGACTCTGTTTCTCAGTCATTCAACGTTTTCTTGGGTTGCATTTTTTTGCAACCCATTTGGTTTAAGACATCTGCAACAGCCTTATCGGTGTAACGAACCGAGGGTATTGGTAGGAATTAAGACTTTATGCAAACGAATCTTCTTAAGCCCAAAAATATACATGTTGAGATCTTGGGTGATAACCGTGCGTTGGTTACCCTTGAGCCTTTTGAGCGTGGTTATGGACATACCTTAGGTAATGCCATTCGCCGTGTTTTGCTTGGTTCCATGATTGGGTTTGCCCCAACAGAAGTATCTATTGCGGGCGTTCTTCATGAGTATTCTTCTCTGGACGGTGTTCAAGAAGATGTGGTGCAAATCCTGTTGAATCTCAAAGGTGTGGTTTTTAATCTGCACAATCGTGATGAGGTCACGCTTTCACTACGTAAAGAGGGTGATGGTTTAGTGACAGCCGCGGATATTCAAACGCCGCATGATGTGGAGATTATCAATCCTAGCCATGTGATTGCCCATTTGAGTGCGGGTGGTCGTTTGGATATGCAAATCAAGGTCGAAAAGGGCCGTGGTTATGTCCCCGGCAACGTCAGACGCTTTGGTGATGAATCGAGCAAGTCGATTGGACGTATTATTTTGGATGCGTCGTTTTCTCCGATTAAGCGTGTGAGCTATGCTGTTGAAAATACCCGCGTTGAGAACCGTACTGACTTAGACAAATTGGTCATGGAGATTGAAACCAATGGTTCGATTTCCCCTGAAGAAGCGGTACGTGCATCGGCTAAAATCCTTGTGGAACAACTGTCGGTATTTGCTCAGTTGCAAGGTGCTATGGATGCCTTCAATGAGCCGGTGGGTCGTTCTGCTGCTCAGTTTGATCCTGCATTGTTACGCCCTGTAGATGAGTTAGAATTGACTGTGCGTTCAGCCAATTGCTTGAAGGCTGAAAACATCCATTATATTGGTGATCTGATTCAGCGCACCGAGACTGAATTGTTACGCACGCCTAATTTAGGTCGTAAATCACTTAATGAGATCAAGGAAGTTCTGGCCTCTCGTGGCTTGACTCTGGGTGCTCGCTTAGAGGGTTGGCCTCCGGTTGGGATGGATCGTCGTTAATTGTCAACATGGGTTTCAGTACCTGATACGGCTGAGATCATAATAAAAGGAAAATTATCATGCGTCATGGACATGGATTACGTAAATTAAACCGCACCAGCGAGCACCGTTTAGCGATGCTTCGCAATATGTGTGTTTCGTTATTGCGCCACGAGGCGATCAAAACCACGGTTCCCAAGGCCAAAGAGCTGCGCCGTGTGGTTGAGCCTATTTTAACTTTAGGCAAAACTCCCAGCCTGAGCAATCGCCGTTTGGCTTTTGCCCGTTTGCGCGATCGCGAAATCGTGACCAAGTTATTCAATGAGCTTGGCCCCCGTTATCAAACTCGTCCGGGTGGTTACACCCGTATTTTGAAAATGGGTTACCGTGTCGGTGACAATGCGCCAATGGCCTTTGTTGAGTTGGTAGATCGCCCTGATTTAGATGTAGCGGTAGCTGCTCCTGCAGAAGGCGCTGAAGCTTAAGTACTTCATACTCTCTTCCTACAAAACCGAGCCTAGTGCTCGGTTTTGTTTTTTGGGGGGGATCATGTTAGAATTAAAAAAGTTGATTAACTTTTACAATCTTACCATGCACAATCCTATTCGTTCCATGTGCCGTATACCTGCTCGGTATATTCTTGCGCTGATGTGTGTCGCGCTTATTTCTTGTGGTGGCGGTGGAGGTAGCGTTAGTTCATCTACTTCCGGGGCATCAAGCAATGTGATAATAGGGGTTGCTGCAGTCGGTGCGCCGATTGATGGTACGGTTGCGTTAAAAGATTCGCAGGGTGTTACGCGTACTGCGCAAACGAATCCTACAACGGGTGACTTTACCTTAGATATTGATGGCTTAACGCCACCATTTATTTTGCGGGCACAGAAGACTAACGGTGATTTTATGTATTCTGCAACCGTGTCAGCAGGGATTGCCAATATTAATCCACTTAGTCATATTGTGATGGGTGTTACCACACAGAAATTAGGCTTGGGTACTGACCCCAATAGTTTCTATCAAACTTTTACTACTAATGGTTCGAAGCTAACTATGAAAGTTTTAGATGAGGCAACGGCTCATGTTTACAGTGGGCTATCTACACAATTTAAGGCTAAGTTAGGTAATGTGGATGTTAACCCAATTTATGAACCATTCAAAATTGGTAATGCACTCGATAGAGCGTTTGATGAAACTTTATTAGTATATGATTCTAAAAGTGGTTATACGCAAGAAAAGAATGCTACTGATATTATTTTCCCAGCCTTCGGTACGCTTGGGGTTCTAAATGGGCTTAGCCGCATCTCCGGTACGTACACAGGTCTTTCACAAATAGATTCAAATCGGCCTGAATCCGTGACCTCAAATCCCACTGCCTGCCTTTCGACCCGAATATCCCAACTCCGATCCAATATTCTCGTGAATCGACCCAAACAAACCACGCGCACGGCCCAGCGAGCCGGCGCTCGTGCAG
>JAUMCS010000007.1:0-32361 GCA_032122355.1 Burkholderiaceae bacterium | reverse complement strand
AAAGAATCACCAAGGCATTCCAGTGGTTGGAAAATAGGATTGGGCATCATGTTAGATGATGTTGCGGCCGCATTTTGTACGTTGTTGGTGATGGCGCTTTGGCAAAGTATCTGGGGGTAATCGCTTGCCATTACCTGATTTATCTATCGCCATTGACTCACTGGCACTGAAGTTACAGGCTCGTCAATGGCGCATGGCAACCGCAGAAAGCTGCACGGGTGGCTTGATCGCCGCCTGTTGTACTGATAAACCGGGGGCGAGTACGTGGTTTGAGGGAAGTATTGTGGCCTACAGCAATTCCATCAAAACTGCTCTACTTGGGGTGCCTCCATCTTTATTGAATCAGCACGGCGCCGTCAGCCAAGCTGTTGCTTTAGCCATGACTGAGGGTGTGGCCGAACGTTTATCCGTTGATTGTGCTGTTGCGGTCACTGGCATTGCCGGTCCTGAAGGAGCTACGGCAGATAAGCCCGTCGGCTTGGTTTGGCTGGCCTGGCAAATCAAAGGCCGGCCACCGCAAGCCCAGTCGCTGTATTTCACCGGTGATCGTCAGGCTGTCCGGTGGCAATCCGCCCAAGCTGCCATAGACATATTGGTAGAGAACTTATCAACGATATAACCGTCTCCAAGCTAAGTACTTTCATGACATCACCAACCCCATCCCGCAGTGGTTATAGTCGTTTTGTGCAACGTATTCGCCGACGTTATTCCGCTGAATTGAGGGCTTTGCAACCAGGCATACCCCACCGAGAGGATATGGAGCACCTTCTAGCTAGCTTACTGGCTCAAGATCACACTCCCTCAAGGGCCCTGCGCATCACACGACAGTTGATACTCGAGCGGCTGGCTGTACTGGATACGGAACATCAAGTCGAGCTGGATGTCGTTGTCAAGGGTATGACCACATTAGCGGAGGTTGCGCTAGATTACGCGCTTATGCTAGCCCGTCAAGAAGCAGATGCTCGATATGGGCGCTTACTGAATGGAGAAGGTCAAGAGATTGATCTGTGGATTGTTGGTATGGGCAAATTGGGCGGGCGCGAACTGAATGTTTCATCCGATATTGATGTCATCTATGTTTATGCTCAAGATGGCCAGACCACCGGGCCTCTAAGAGTCAGCGCAGATGAATACTTCAGTGAAGTGGTCAGGCGTATTTACACGCTCATCGGCGAGGTGAATGAAGATGGTTTTGTCTTCCGCATGGATTTAGACTTGCGCCCCCATGGCCGCTCAGGCCCACCTGCCGTGAGTTTACCAATGTTAGAGTACTATTTGCTCACTCATGGCCGTGAATGGGAACGCTTGGCTTGGTTAAAAAGCCGCGTGGTAGCGCCTCGTTCTGCTATTGCCAGCGGTAGCGCACGAGCGCTGACATCTATCGTGCAGCCGTTTGTATATCGTAAGTATTTGGATTACGGCGTTTTTGAAGCCCTACGCGATTTACACCGGCGCATTCGCTTTGAAGCCGAGCGCCGTGCCCTGGGGCGGCCACAGCGCTATGACGATGTCAAGCTGGGGCGCGGCGGCATTCGTGAAATTGAATTTATTGTGCAGCTGTTAATGGTGGTTCGGGGTGGACACTTTCCCGAAATACGCAGTCGATCAACGCTCAAGGGGCTTTCACTATTGGCGAATCAAGGATTGATTCCCAAAGATGTTGCCCATATGCTGCAAGATGCCTATATCTTTTTGCGTCAGCTAGAGCATCGCATTCAGTATTTGGATGATCAACAAACCCATCTTTTACCCACGCATTTGCCTGATTTATTGTGGATACAAAGTAGCTTAGGCCTATCCGATGAACCCCATGCCGAAGCTTTACTCAAGCGCTGGCAAACGATGCGTGAAAGGGTAGCGCATGAATTTGATGCCGTGTTGCATCACCAGCCCGTACCAGCTACCGTGAGTGGCCATGAATCGGCGGAGGTACTTTTTGACAGCCCCGAGTGGCTTCAGCCGTTAGACATTAGCATTCATGATTCATGGCAACGGTGGGTATCTCAACCCAAAATTCAGGCCATTAAAGATCAGACCAAGGGCACTTTAACCCGATTATTCGATGCGGTTTGGGCAGATTGTCTGCTAACTCAGCCGTTCCACGCGGAAACATTGCTGCAATTTGCACACTGGATTGAGCCCCTGTTGCGACGCGAGGCGTATTTGAGTTTACTGGTTGAGCGTCCGACGGTACGTCAACGCCTTTTACATTTGCTGCGAATGGCGCAATGGCCCATGCGCTATTTAATGCGGCACCCGGGTGTGATTGATGAATTAGCCGATGAGCGCCAATTGCTGGAACGCTTTGATGCCTCAGTTTTCCGAGAGGAAATGAATCTGCGCTATGCAGGTTGGGTCAGAACAGGTCAGGCCCATGAGGAAGCCTTGCTTGATACACTACGCCATGCCTACCACGCTGAGGTATTTAGAACACTGGTGCGCGAAGCTGAGCATTGCATCTCTGTAGAGCAGCTAGCCGACGATCTTTCGAGCCTGGCCGATACTATATTGGATCTGGCCCTAGACTGGGCCTGGCGCAGTTTAAGGCAGCGTCATCTGAGCGCAGATGAGCCCCCTCATTTGGCCATCATCGCCTACGGCAAATTAGGGGGAAAAGAGCTCGGCTATGGTAGTGATCTAGACTTGGTATTCTTGTATGACGATGCTGACGAGCGCGCTGCAGAGGTTTACGCCGCATTGGTACGTAAGCTCATTATGTGGCTTACATTGCATACAGCCGCAGGCAAGTTATTTGAAATCGATACGGCCCTGCGACCCAATGGTAATTCGGGTTTGCTGGTTTCTTCCATCCATTCATTTGCCCTTTATCAATCAGGGCGCGGCAGCAATACCGCCTGGACTTGGGAACATCAAGCCATTACCCGGGCCCGCTGGTGTGCAGGCACCAAGGCATTAGCCCCGGCATTTGATGCCGTGCGGACAGGTGTTTTGTGTGCGCCTCGCGATCAGGAGAAATTGCGACTAGAAATTCTGTCGATGCGCAATAAACTGCGCCTAGCTCATGCGGTTCCCGACAACCAATTCGACATCAAACACAGCCCTGGCGGAATGTTAGATTTAGAATTTACGATTCAATATATGATTTTAGCGTATGCGCATCAACACCCTGAGTTGCGCGCCAATGCGGGAAATATTGCATTACTGGGGTGGCTAGAGCGCTTGAACTTGATACCCAAAGAGTTCGGGTCAAAGGCAGCCGATGCCTATCGTGAGATGCGGCGCCTGCAGCACTATGCTCGGCTAAATGATAACCCCAGTTTAGTGCCACTCGGCGATATCCAACGCCATGCGCAAAGCCTTACGGATTTGTGGCAATGGGTTTGGGTGCAACCGATTGCATGATTTCTTTGCGAAAACGATTGAGGTCTTGCACGCTGGCAAACGGTCGCTCCATCAGCAAGGAAAGGTTATGCAAAATTCTTTCAACCACTTTGCCTTCCCAGGTTGAATCAAAACGAATTTGTTGATCTAACCATCTCTCTAACCACTCGGGTTGAGGCAATCGGCTTTGCACGGTATCTTTCGGATACAACTTGGCATTGACATGCAAATTCGTGGGATGCAAGGCCTGAGCGGTTCGGCGAGCACTGGCCATGAGCACGCCTACCTTGGCAAATGCGGCACGCGCTTCTTGGCCAAATTGATGCAATGCTCGCTTCATGTAGCGCAAATAAGCTCCGCCATGCCGCGCCTCATCTTTGGCTAACGTTTCATAAATGGTTTGAATAACGGGCTCGGTATGCCACTGCGCTGCACAGCGGTACCAATGATTCAAACGAATTTCGCCGCAAAAATGCAGCATCAAGGTTTCCAGGGGTGGTGCGGGGTCAAATTCAAAACGGATGGCGTGTAATTCCTCCTCAGTGGGGGCCAATTCAGGGCGAAAGCGTTTTAAGTATTCCATCAATACTAAGGAATGCTTCTGCTCTTCAAAAAACCACACACTCATAAATGCCGAGAAATCGCTATCGTGCCGGTTATCACGCAAAAACATCTCGGTCGCTGGAAGTGCGGCCCACTCGGTAATCGCGTTCATTTTGATGGTGTATGCCTGCTCATCGGTGAGTAAATCGGGTTGAAAGCGCTCCCAGGGAATATCTTTTTCCATGTGCCAACGCACCGCTTCGAGCTGCTTGAATAGTTCAGGATAAATCATCGCTAGGATTAATCTTACTTGGGTTGGGTATTCATAGATTCCATGAAAAGGCAGACGTCATCGCAAATGCGTTGTACACTCGACAAAGATTAACTCTAGTCACTACTCGCTAAGTGCCATCACTTGTGCATTTCATGTCCTCAACTTCCTCTGTCGGAAACTCGGCTACCGCATTACTCGGCATAGGGCGTGTTCATCATAAACGCTTGCGCCCTATTGTGCATCAATTTCAATATCCTACCTATTTTTTAGTACTGCCACTGCGATCGATTTATCAGGCCTGTTCCCTATCTAAACAAAAAAAGACTCTACTGGGCTTAAACCATAACCGCAAAGGCTTGATCAGCTTCTACGACCGTGACCACGGCGATGGCCGTGAAAATGCACTCGAATGGCTAGATGAAACGCTTAAGCATCATGGCATTCACGATGCCATGGGCGAGATTTGGCTACAGTGCTATCCCCGTGTTTTAGGTTACGCCTTCAAACCTGTGAGCTTTTGGTATTGTCATCATCCATCGGGTGCTTTGCGGGCCATTTTGGTGGAAGTGAATAACACCTTTGGCGAGCGCCATTGTTATTTGCTGGAAGGGGAAGCGCTCAATGGCCATGAAGAGCTAGAAGCAACAAAGTGCTTTCATGTTTCACCCTTTTGTTCGACTCAGGGGCAATATCGTTTCCAGTTCACCCTGGATTCAGATTTCAGTCTCGTGCGGGTTCATTATCACGATACGGAAGGCCCCCTGCTACTGACCAGCATCCAAGGAGAATTAGCGCCGGCCACCCCCGCCAGGCTGCGCCAAGCTTTTTGGCGCATACCTTTCATGACATGGGGGGTGATCGCACGTATTCACTGGCAGGCCTTTCTACTTTGGCGCAAGAAAGTTCCTTTTTTTCGCAAACCTCAACCCCCAAAATCTCTTATCTCCTGACAAGAACGTACATAACCCATGATACCCACCTCACCGCCTCGAACTGCCAAATGGGTTTTGCAACTACTAAGCCAACTTTCTATTGGCCACCTTGAAATGCATTTGCCCAACGGGGAGTCCCGTTTTTATGGCTCAAAAACCGAGTCTTCGGGCACTACCGCCAGCCTCACATTGCATGATTGGCGAGTATGCTCGGCAGCCCTGCAATCCGGGGATATTGGTTTTGCCGAGGGCTATATAGCTGGCGACTGGAGCACCCCGGACCTCACCGAACTACTCACGCTACTGATGCGTAACCGCGATCGACTCGAGGCACTGGTATATGGCCGATGGTGGGGGGGTATTTTGTACCGAATTAAGCATTGGTTAAATCGCAATTCACGCCACGGCAGCCGCAAAAATATTCAAGCTCATTATGATCTCGGTAATCCGTTCTACGCTCTTTGGCTAGACGAAACCATGACCTATTCAAGTGCTTGGTTTGGTGATCATCCAGAGCAAAGCCTGGCTCAGGCACAGCAAGCCAAGGTCCGCCGAGCGCTACAAGAATGCGACATACGACCTGGGCAGCGCATACTGGAAATTGGTTGCGGCTGGGGTGGTCTGGCTGAGCTTGCCGCGGGTGCGTGGGGTGCGCATGTGACCGGTGTCACCCTATCACAAGAACAATTGACATGGGCGCAAGACCGTATGCATCGAGCGCAGTTAACATCCTTGACTGATTTGCGCTTACAGGACTATCGTGATATCACTGATGGCCCCTTTGATGCCATTTGTTCTATTGAAATGTTTGAGGCTGTAGGTCAGCAATATTGGCCGGATTTTTTCTCGGCTGTTCAACGCAATTTGGCACCAGGGGGCAAAGCTTGTATTCAAACGATTGTGATCGCTGAAGCCCATTTTGAACGCTATCAAAACTCAACCGATTTTATACAGCAATACATATTCCCTGGGGGTATGCTTCCGAGT
Organism: Burkholderiaceae bacterium; assembly: GCA_032122355.1. Classification (GTDB taxonomy): domain Bacteria; phylum Pseudomonadota; class Gammaproteobacteria; order Burkholderiales; family Burkholderiaceae_C; genus RFTU01. Next base: position 26,283 of record JAUMCS010000007.1, on the reverse strand, counting down.
CGATCTGTGTTTGTACAGCAAGCACGTGCGGCCGGACTAGAAGTCATCCAAGAATTACGCTTTGGCCGCGACTATGCGCGCACCTTGCAGCAGTGGCGCATCACCTTTCTAGCGCAAGAGCAAGCGGTGCGCGCTGCGGGCTTTGACACGCGATTTATCCGTGTATGGGAATTTTATTTGGCCTATTGTGAAGCGGCATTTATCACTGGCAACACCGATGTGATGCAATTTACCCTCAGGCGCAATGTATGACCACCGCCTATCCAATAACCGATAAGCGGCTGATCGCCGTGGTACAGTTTTATGAAGAATTAAGTCCTGAGCACCTTTCACAATTAGAGGCACTGTACACGCCCGATGCCTTTTTCAAAGACCCTTTTCATGAGGTGCGAGGGCACCAGGCGATAGCCGTCATATTCCACCACATGTATGCATCCGTGAATCAACCTTATTTTCGAGTGTTAACCGCCATGGCACAAGGTGAAGAAGCCTTTGTGCGCTGGCAATTTCACTTTCGTTTCAAACGCAATCCTTCGACAGAGGAAATCATTGAAGGTGTGACCCACATCCGTTTTGCCACCGATGGGCGTGTGCAATCGCATCGAGATTACTGGGATGCAGCAGAAGAGTTATACGAAAGAATACCGGGCTTGGCGGTTTTGATGCGCTGGTTCAAGCGAATGGCTAGCTCCTCATAGGAGACGGAGCATTTACCGGTGCATGATGAGGAAACCTCTCTGGCGAGCAATCGACATCACCATCCCCAGTGTAAGACCCATCATCACCATAGAAGTGCCGCCATAACTGATGAAGGGTAGAGGTATGCCTACGACCGGCAATATACCGCTGACCATGCCAATATTGACAAATACATAAGTGAAAAGGGATAAAGCGATAGAGCCTGCAATTAACCGAGAAAAGAGGGTTAAAGCCCCTGCGCTTATCCATAAGCAGCGCAGAATCAAAAGCAAAAAAGCCACCAACAACACAAGAACACCCAATAACCCAAATTCCTCACCATAGGCGGCAAAAATAAAATCAGTAGTGCGTTCAGGGATAAATTCCAAGTGGGTTTGGGTGCCCTGCATAAAACCTTTGCCCCAAATGCCGCCTGAGCCAATAGCGATGGTTCCTTGGATGATATGAAAGCCTTTGCCCAATGGGTCTGCGGTGGGGTCAAGCAAGGTACAAACCCTTTGCTTTTGATAATCATGCAAACCAGGCCAGGCTTGATCTGATGCACACATGGCATCCCCGAAATAAACCAGTAAGACCAGAGATAGCAACCCAACTATAACCATAGGAATAAGGAATCGCCAACTCAGACCCGCAAAGAAAATCACAAAAAACCCAGAAGCAAAAACCAAAATAGCAGTGCCTAAATCAGGCTGTTTCAAAATAAGGGCAACGGGCATCAGCAATAGAACCCCGGACACCATAAAGTCCGTTACTCTCAATACACCCTCGCGGCGATGGAACCACCAAGCCATCATCAGCGGCATGGCGATTTTCATGATCTCGCTGGGTTGAATCACCACACCCAGATGAATCCATCGAGTTGCTCCCTTTTTGGTGATGCCAAAAAGAGCTGTTGCGATCAATAGGGCGACACCGGCAGAATACAGAGGCAAAGCCAACATCATCAAACGTTGCGGTGGGACTTGTGCCGTCAATAAAAAAATGCCCAAAGCCAGCAACATATTACGCCCATGCTGAGAAAAACGTTCGCCATGATCATAGCCTGCAGAATACATGGCCATCAAGCCTAGGGCACTTAAGAAAAGAATGGCCAGCATGAACCAAGCATCAAAATGCTTTAACCATGGTTGAATGTAGTATTTAATCGTAGACCAGCTAAAAATGGGACTCATGGCTGCTCTGGTGAATGAGTCGAAGGAGTTGAACTATCGACAAAAGAACGTAATTCGTCAACCGCAATAGATGAAGCCACTCTAGGAGCGCCCATGGGCACCGATGATTGTCCGCGCTGTGTCGCGGCAATATCCGCAACACTGGGCCAGTTTCCCAACAACCAATAATCAAACACACGCCGCGCAATAGGAGCTGCTGCTGTCGCGCCAAAACCGGCATTTTCCACGATTACCGCCACAACAATACGGGGTTGCTCTAGGGGTGCAAAGGCAACATATAAAGAATGGTCACGCTGATGTTCGGCCAATTTTTGCGCGTTATATTTCTCATTCTGGCGAATGGTGACCGCTTGTGCGGTACCGGTTTTGCCTCCACTGGTATAGGGCGAACCAGCAAATACGTGGGTGGATGTTCCTTGTTGTGTGACCCCATACATCGCTTTCATGATCACATTCACATAATCGGGTTTTAAAACCAAGGAGGGCCTAACTGAACGGGCGACCGATTGGGATGTGCCATTTATCACATTTTGAATTTCTAGCCCGACACGTGGCTCAATACGTTGGCCACCCGATACCAAAGTGGCATAAGCCTGAGCAAGTTGCATCATCGTAAAATTGTTATAGCCTTGGCCTATGCCTAGGGAGATGGTTTCACCCGCATACCATTTTTGCTGTTCAGGTCTTTGATAATTTTTGCGTTTCCATTCGGTCGAAGGAAGTACCCCGGCTCGCTCTCCCGCAAGATCTATCCCTGTCAAACTACCCAGCCCGAATGGGCTAAGCTCTTGGTGCATGAGGTCTACGCCCATTTCATTGGCCAAGGAATAATAGTAAACGTTACTTGACTTAACGATACTGGTGTACATATTGACAGCGCCCAGCGCAGTATCGCCATGACTACGGAATATATGTCCGCCAAATATATAAGAGCCCCCATCGTACACGATGGTGTCAGGCATACGCTTGCCGCTGTTTAATGCCGCCATCGCCATGAGTGGCTTGAAGGTACTGCCAGGTGGATAAACCCCTCGAATCGCGCGGTTGAGCAATGGCTTATCTATGCTTTGATTCAAGGCACGCCAGTTTTCGACATCTATTCCATCGACAAACAAATTGGGATCAAACGTAGGCTTGCTCACCAAAGCCAGTACTTGCCCTGTTTGTGGCTCTATGGCCACCAAAGCACCTCGGCGTTGACCAAAGAGTTGCTCGATCAATGCCTGTAAGCGAATATCGACGGACAATTTGACCGAATTTCCGGGAATTGCACTATGACTTCTTAAGCGCCGAATGGCCATTCCTCCGGCACTGGTTTCGACTTCGTGATAACCTGTGATGCCGTGCAATTCGCGTTCATATCGCTGTTCCACGCCTAGCTTACCTATATACTCGGTTCCCATGTAATTGGCAAGTTCGCTCTCATCCCAATCTTGCATGGCCTCTTTTTCAGCACGATTAATCCGGCCTATGTATCCAATAAGGTGACTGCCGACGTCGCCGAGTGGATAGTAACGGAATAGGCGAGCCTTGATTTCAACGCCCGGGAATCGAAATTGTTGCGCGGCAAACTTTGCAACCTCTTCATCCGTTAGCCGAGTACGAATCGGCAATGACTCAAATCGCCGTCCCTCCTCCATCAATCGGCGAAAGCGCCTTTTATCCTTAGCCTGGATATGGATTATTTCTGATAATTCTTGTAACGTTTGCTCGATATTGGTTACCTTGTAAGGGGTTATCTCGAGGGTGAATGCAGAATAGTTATTGGCCAATACCAAACCATTTCGATCTAAGATAAGTCCGCGATTGGGTTCTATGGGCAAGATAGCTGTTCGGTTGGCCTCTGCGCGCAAATACAAATCTTCATAACGAAGCACCTGAAGAACAAACACCCTAATAAATAAAATACCTAGTCCTGCTAGTACCAGACAACCAGCCACCCAAATACGAATTTTGAATTTTCTTTGCTCAAAGGCCAGATTCTTAATTTGAGCCATTGAATATCTACTCTAGCGATGTCTGTTAGCTTCTGATTTGGAGTTTCTACGCTGTGGCCACTGAAGTATATAAACCACCAATGGCCATAGAATACTTTGTATGAAAGGCTGGGTCAAAGTATGCCAGCCTATACGTGCATTTTCCATTAACAACAGAATCAAAGCAAAAATCAATTGGTGAATTAACAATAAAACGAATAATTGCAATATTTGTTCGCGGTATCCAAACCATAGAAATCGGCGACGTAAAGCAATGGTAGTATAGGTCAATAGGGTGTACGTAAGGGCATGGTGCCCGAGCAAAAAACCAAACTGAATATCCATGAGCACACCAAATAAGAATGCTATGCCTATGCCAACTTGGCGTGGGTAGTGAATATTCCAGAACACTAAAATGATGGGAAAAATATTCAAAACACCTAATATATCAGTTGCGGGTAGCATATTTAAAAGGAAACCTAGCCAAAGTGTAAAGCCCATATATAAGGGGTTTGGAGGAGGTAATAAATGAGTGGGCTGTTGAGAGATCAGGGTATTCATGGTCTTATACTTTCCTCTAAGGGCCGTGAAACCGCTGACTGAGAGGCAACATTCGATATCTGCAACACAAGTACATGACGAACAAAGCCAAAGTAGGCATTCGATTGCAATTTTATGTGTGCAAATTCATCTGCTATTTTGCGATTAATGTCGGTAACTCGCGCAACTGGGATGCCGGGCGGATAGATGCCGTCTAAGCCCGAAGTTTGAAATTCATCATGGATTTTCACGTCGGCATTGGCTGCTGTGAAGGCCAATATCATTTCACTCTGTTCGGACGCATCACCAACTGCCAATCCACGCGTATTCGTGCGAACATTGACAACCGGTATGGCAAGGGACTTGTCTTGCAACAGAGTAACTTCAGCCGAAAATGGGTGGCATCGAGTCACTTGACCTAGCAGGCCAGATTCCGTCAATACAGGCGATCCTGGAGTGACACCATGCATAGAGCCGCGATTAATCACCCAGCGATGATGAAATTGCGCTGGAAAGCGATAAAGAACCTCGGCGGCCAACGACAGAGGGTAGGAATGGGCTTGTAATTTGAGCAATGATCTCAGGCGATCATTTTCAATTTGCAATTGATGAAGTCGACTTTTATCCAAGGATTGCGTCATTAGTTGACGCCTTAAACGCTCGTTATCTTGATGAAGTTGAATCGGTTCAGCCATCAACTGATTCAAGCCCAGCCATGTATTGCGGGGAATCAGCATGATCTGCTGAAAAGGAAGCATGATAGTCGCCACTACACTTCTGACACCATTCAGAAGCCCCCACCGATGATCTGCCGTTAACATCGAGCAGGCTAAGATCACGTAAATAAAGCACTGTAAGACGGGAGTCAATCCATGTCGAAATAATGGGGAGCCAGAAAAGTCAGGTTTACTACTGTTTTGAGACACTGGAAATGATCCCCCTCAAACAAAGCAGGCGATCTGATTAATCTGATGTGAAAACAGGACCCAATCGATCGATGCCTTCTAGAGCTATGCCACAGCCCCGCACTACGCAGGTCAAAGGATCATCCGCAATCAAGACGGGCAAACCCGTTTCTTCGCTGAGTAATCGATCCAGATCATGAAGCAGAGCGCCGCCACCCGTTAACATCATGCCGCGCTCAGCGATATCTGCGCCCAATTCCGGCGGTGTTTGCTCCAGCGCATTTTTAACGGCAGTGACGATTTGGTTCAGAGGATCCGTTAAGGCTTCTAAAATTTCATTAGAGCTGACCGTGAATGATCTCGGCACACCCTCAGATAAATTGCGCCCTTTGACCTCCATCTCACGCACTTCCGAACCTGGGAAGGCGCTACCGATGGTTTTTTTAATGGATTCTGCGGTAGGCTCACCGATGAGCATCCCATAGTTACGGCGTATGTAACTGATGATGGCCTCATCAAATTTATCGCCTCCTACGCGCACACTGCCTTTGTAAACAATACCGCCCAAACTGATCACGCCTACTTCCGTGGTGCCGCCGCCAATATCAATGACCATTGAGCCTGATGCAGTAGACACTGGCAATCCGGCTCCAATCGCTGCGGCCATGGGTTCTTCAATCAAATAAACTTCAGAAGCACCCGCGCCCAGAGCGGATTCGCGTATGGCGCGGCGTTCGACTTGAGTAGAACCGCATGGTACGCACACAATAATTCGGGGGCTGGGTCTCAGTACTGACTGAGGGTGGACCATTTTGATGAACTGTTTGAGCATTTGCTCAGTGATGGTGAAATCTGCGATCACTCCATCTTTCATTGGGCGTATCGCTTCGATGTTGTAGGGCACCTTGCCTAACATCGCTTTGGCTTCATGCCCTACGGCTTGAATGATTTTTTTTCCGCTAGATCCGCCCTCTTGACGTATGGAAACCACTGAAGGTTGATCCAAAATAATGCCCTTGCCATTGGCATAGATCAAAGTGTTGGCCGTTCCTAAATCGATGGCCAAGTCTGTAGAGAAATAACGACGTATAGATTTAAACATGATGCACTCAGGGTTAACGTACAATAATAACCCAATATTTTGTTGTTTTTCACAATTGGCAGTGCTCAAAACCGTTCCAAACTCAATTCCCAGTTCATATGCCCCCCGTTAGGGCTCACATCAACCCACCAAACCTCCATTATGTCCCTGAGCTCCGATGATATTCAACGAATTGCCCAATTGGCCCGATTGGAATTGCAGCCCCAAGAGAGCGAATTGATGCAACACCAACTTAACCACTTTTTTGGTGTTGTCGAGCAAATCAATGCCGTTGATACCGCCGCTGTTGAACCCTTGCACACTCCTTTGGCTGCCATGCAATCAGTGGCGCTGCGTTTGCGCGAAGATCAAGTCAGCGAATCGGTTGACCGTGCAGCCAATCATCGCAGTGCGCCGGCATTGCATGAAGGCTTGTTTTTAGTACCGAAGGTGATTGAATGAACCGCTCTAATCTACCCCTTCATCTGGCTGGCGTGGCTGAGGTTTCGCGCTTATTGTCAAGCCAAAAGCTTTCAAGCACCGAACTCACGCAAACGCTGCTTCAACGCGCCCAAAGTACCGCTTCGCTGGGTGCATTTTTGCACATCAATGCCGAAGGCGCACTGGCTCAAGCGCAAGAGGCTGATCGGCTACGCGCCCAAGGCGTAGCCACTTCACTTACGGGTGTGCCGATTGCGCACAAAGACATTTTTGTCACCACCGATGCGCCCACCACTGCTGGCTCCAAAATGCTAGAGGGCTATCGCAGCCCCTTTGATGCGACCGTGGTGCAGCGTTTGCGGGATGCCGGCGCGGTGAGTTTAGGCAAACTCAATTGCGATGAATTTGCCATGGGCTCAGGCAATGAAAATTCCGCCTATGGCCCTGCCCTAAACCCGTGGGATACTGCCCGCGTGCCAGGTGGTTCATCGGGTGGGTCGGCCACCGCTGTGGCAGCTGGCTTGGTGGCTGGAGCTACCGGCACCGATACCGGGGGCTCGATTCGACAGCCTGCGGCCCTTACCGGCATCACCGGCATCAAACCCACCTATGGTGTTTGCTCGCGTTTTGGCATGATTGCCTTTGCGTCTAGCCTAGATCAGGCCGGCCCCATGGCCCGCAGCGCGGAAGATTGCGCCCTGCTGCTTTCTGCTATGAGTGGCTTTGATGAACGTGACAGCACGAGCGCAGAGCAATCACCCCAGAATTATCATGCCCAAATGCTGAGTACACGGCCAGGCAGTAGCGCATCAAAGCCCTTGCAAGGCTTGCGTATAGGCTTGCCGCAACAGTTTTTTCCCGCAGGGCTGGCCAGTGATGTGGCATCTGCGCTTCAAGCCGCACTCAAGGTATACACCGATTTGGGCGCAACCTTAGTGGATGTGCAATTGCCGCGCACAGAACTGTCAATACCGGTTTACTACATCATTGCCCCCGCAGAAGCCAGCTCTAACCTCAGCCGGTTTGATGGGGTGAAGTTTGGGCATCGTGCCGCCGATTATGATGATTTGCTGGACATGTATAAAAAAACCCGTGCCCAGGGTTTTGGTGCGGAAGTCAAGCGCCGCATCATGATTGGCACCTATGTGTTGTCGCATGGGTATTACGATGCCTATTATTTGCAAGCGCAAAAGTTACGCCGCATGATTGCGGATGACTTTCAAAATTGCTTTGCATCGTGTGACCTGATCGCGGGCCCGGTATCGCCTACCGTGGCCTGGAAGCGGGGCGAGGGCGCGGATGATCCGGTGAAATCGTATTTGGCGGATATTTTTACGCTTCCGGCTTCCTTGGCGGGTTTGCCTTGTATGAGTGTGCCAGCCGGTTTTGGTGAGGGTGGAATGCCCGTGGGCTTGCAGCTCATCGGCAATTATTTTACCGAAGGCGCTTTGTTGCATGCGGCCCATGCATTTCAACAAGTCACTGATTTCCATTTACAAGTTCCCGAGGCATTTCGATGAGCGCATTTGATACTTCCCTTTTGGTGCGGGGTTATGAAGTGGTGATAGGCCTGGAAACCCACGTGCAATTGGCTACTTCCAGCAAAATTTTCAGCGGTGCTTCTACGGCCTTTGGTGCCCCCGCCAATACGCAGGCTTGCGCTATTGACTTGGCCCTGCCCGGTACTTTGCCGGTGCTGAATAAAGCCGCCGTGAAGCACGCCATTCGCTTTGGCTTGGCGATAGATGCACTAGTGGCCCCCTGCTCGATTTTTGCGCGCAAGAATTATTTCTACCCTGATTTACCCAAGGGTTATCAAATCAGCCAATATGAAATTCCGGTGGTGCAGGGTGGGCATTTAGATATTCATTACACGGTCGGTCAAGAACCCAAGCACAAGCGTATCCGCATTACGCGCGCGCACCTAGAGGAAGATGCGGGCAAAAGCTTGCACGATGATTTCATTGGGCCGTTGGGCGAAAAGTCCTCGGGCATCGACTTGAACCGTGCGGGTACGCCTTTGCTGGAAATTGTGTCTGAGCCGGACATGCGCTCTAGCACCGAGGCCGTGGCCTATGCACGCGCCCTGCACAGCTTGGTGGTGTGGTTGGGCATTTGTGATGGTAATATGCAAGAGGGTTCGTTCCGTTGCGATGCCAATGTGAGTGTGCGCAAACCCGGTGCGCCGCTGGGCACACGGCGCGAAATTAAAAACCTCAATAGCTTTCGCTTTTTGCAGCAAGCCATGGATTATGAAATTCAATGGCAAATTGAGCAACTCGAAGATAACCTGGGTATTACGCAAGCGACAGTGTTGTTCAATCCCGATTCGGGCCAAACCCGCGCGATGCGCAGCAAGGAAGATGCGCATGATTACCGCTACTTCCCCGACCCCGATTTGCCGCCTTTGGTCATTTCGGATGCGTGGGTCGAGCAAGAGCGACAAGCGATGCCTGAGCTACCTGCGGCCATGCAAAAACGCTTGACCGAGCAAGATCAACTGCCCGTTTATGATGCGCAAATCCTGACACAAACCCGCGCCATGGCAACCTACTATGATGCGGTTAGGGCAACCGGCGCCCCTGCCAAACTGGTGGCCAATTGGATGATGGGTGAATTGAGTAAGCGCCTCAATGCCGATGGCTTAGAGTTTGATCGGTGCCCGTTGCCTCCGGCTTACTTGGGGGCTTTGATGCAGCGTATTGAGGACAACACTTTGTCGAATAACGGCGCACGCCAAGTGTTGGAGGCTATTTGGTCGGATACGAATGCCCATGCCAGCGCTGCGCAAGCGGGTATTGATGAAGTGATTGATCGCTTGGGTTTGCGTCAGGTGAATGATACGCAGGCCATTGAGACCTTGGCGGATGAGGTCATTGCTGCCAATGAGAAGTCGGTGCAGGAATATCGCAGCGGTAAGGAAAAAGCTTTTAATGCCTTGGTCGGCCAAGTGATGAAGGCCAGCAAAGGCAAGGCCAATCCGGCTCAGGCCAGTGAGATACTGAAGCGTAAGTTGGGTTAAGCAGTGGTGGCCCTAACCCCTGAGTTCATACACAGCATCCAAAGCGCAGTTTTTGGCGTGCTGGGTGAAGGTGTGCGCTTAATCATGGTGTTTGGTTCATACGCCACTGGCAAAGCCAGACCCGACAGTGATTTGGATATTGCTTTAGATGCCGGTACTTTTATTAGCCCCGAACAGCACATTGCCTTAATCGGCGCTTTGGCGAGCATCACTGGCTGCCCCATTGATTTGGTTGATCTGCGCCGAGTGGGCGAGCCCTTGCTAGGGCAAATCCTTCAGCACGGCAAGCGTGTATATGGTGCTGATGAAGTTTATGCCAAATACCTTACTCAGCACATGATCGACATGGCCGATTTTGTCCCACTACAAAATCGCATTCTCGAAGAAAGGATGCGAGCATGGATCGGGCGGTAATAGCGCAAAAGCTGGAATCAGCCGTGGGGTTTAGAAGCATTGCCGTGCACAACGATAGCTTGGTTAACTGGCAAACGGTGCACGTCATTATTTCACACCACCTCAGTGATTTTGATGCTTTTGCCAGAGCCATTTCTGATTATCAAAACGGACTCAACAGTTCACCAAGTTAATCCAGTGCCGCTGAATCATCGCGGGGGACATCTGGCACTCCCCCAATTTTAAAGATACTCTGCCTAACGCAGCAATTTAGCGCTGACTCCTATCGTCAAGCATGGCCAGATTATTCATAATGTGACCACATTCGTAAAATCTTGATGATCTTTTCCTCTGGGAGTACTTGGTAAACAAGCCGATGCTGAATATTGATTCTTCGAGAGTAGGCTCCAAACAAATCACCCACCAGTTTTTCGTAAGGCGGTGGTTTTTGGAATGGGTTTTCTTGGATGATAGCCAGCAATTCTTGAGCCTTCGCTTTTAGCCCACTTTCAGCGAGTTTAAGCGCATCTTTTTGCGCATGCCTAGCATAAACAAGCGCCCACCTCACCAGTCAAGCTCCTTGGCGCATGCCTCCGGTGCTTGCGCCATTCCTTCTTTGATGGATTCACGCATACTGGGCACCGCAAGTAGGTGTAATGTTTCTTGTATGGCCTGCCAATCTTCAGCGGCAAGAAGTACCGCATCGTGGCGTTTGCCAGCAATGGTAATCGGCTGATGCGACTCAGCCGCCTGATCCATAAGGCGGTAAAGATTAGCGCGTGCTTCGCTGGCAGTGAGAGTTTGCATAATGGGCTCCTATTCCTAATAGCGTACGCTATAGAGTACGTTTTGTCAAGGGGCTGTATCCCAATATTACCTCACGAAAAAATTTCGAAAACGAACCGCACAACTCAGGCGGTTCCGGCAGCGCTGGTGGCTCTGAAACCCAATCGGGTTGCAAAACGGATTCCATCGCTTTAAAGGTTATGGGTGAGCCGGGTGTTTTTCGCGCATAAGCCCGAACACCCACTAAGCCGCGTAATTCATTCACATCACCCACAAAAACCGCATCACATAGGTTCTGCATACGCTGCATAACAAATGCCCAGCGGCGCTCACTCCAAGGCCAACCGCGCAGCTTCATCATGGCCCATGGCCATGGCCTCTAAGTGCGCATAACTGGTATCCAGTGCAGTGCCATGCTGCGGGGGCGTACTTGGCCACATTATCTGCATTAAATAAGTAGGGTTTAATGCTAAAGGTGCGGGCCACCCATTGCTAAGATAGATGATTGCGGCTCAGGGCATAGAGCGGTGGATCAATCGTGTTTAATCGCTGCTGCCAGGCGGCATCGTCGGGTACCATGATCACACCGACACACCCCAAGCCTCGCGGTATGCGGCCACTGCGGGGGCATGGGCTTTTAATTCAGCATCGGCTGAAGCATTGAGCACGGCCAGTAAGTCAGATAGCGTGGCTATGGCACACACCGGCAATTGCCAGTGCTGCTGCACATATTGCACCGCCGACCATGGCGTGGGTTGGCCTTGTTCGTCACTGGCTTTTTCTTGTCGATCAAGGGCAATAGCCACACCGCAAGGCGTGGCACCCGTGCCTTGAATCAACTCAATCGACTCGCGCACCGATGTGCCTGCACTGATCACATCATCAATAATCAGCACACGCCCCTGCAGCGGCGCCCCCACCAGCGTGCCGCCCTCGCCGTGGTCTTTGGCTTCTTTGCGATTGTAGGCATAGGGCTTGTTATGCCCCAATCGAGCTAACTCGATGGCCAGTGCTGCCGCCAAGGGGATACCTTTGTAAGCAGGGCCAAAGATCATGTCAAAATGCAAGCCGCTGGACAATAGGCGCTGCGCATAAAATGCAGCCAACTGACTGAGCTTAGCGCCATCATTGAACAAGCCTGCATTAAAAAAATAAGGTGATGAGCGTTTGGCTTTGGTCGTAAAACTGCCAAAGCGCAATACGCCGGCATCCATGGAAAACCGCACAAACGCTTGTGCAAGATCATCTTGTGGGGGAATGGTCATCATGGTTCCTTTTTCAATCAAATTTCAATTTTTTAACAGCACTGTATCTTATGCTTAAACTGGTATCACTCAACCTCAATGGTATCCGCTCCGCCGCCACCAAAGGGTTTACTGAATGGGCTGAGCGCGAGCAAGTCGATTGTATGGGCGTTCAAGAAATCAAGGCCCAAGCCACTGATGTAGCAGGGCGCCTAGACCGCATAGGCGAGTTGCAAGGGTACTTTCACCATGCGCAAAAAAAGGGCTATTCCGGTGTGGGTATGTTTACGCGAATTGCGCCTTCGGATGTCATTATTGGTTTTGATGGTGCTGAATTTGACACCGAGGGGCGCTGCATTGAATTACGCTGGGATAAGCCCGGGCGGCGCTTCAGTATTTTGAGCGTGTACTTCCCGAGCGGTTCATCCGGCGAAGATCGGCAACTCGCCAAGTACCGATTTTTAGAGCGTATTTATCCGCACTTATTGCAATTGCGGGCGGAGCGCGATTTTATTTTGGTGGGTGATGTGAATATTGCCCATCAGGAAATCGACCTCAAAAACTGGAAAGGTAATCTCAAGAACAGTGGTTTTTTGCCAGAAGAACGAGCCTGGTTTGGCCGCTTGCTGCAAACGCAGCATCAAGGCCTAGGATTGGTGGATGTGTTTCGGCAGCTCAATCCGCAACCCGAACAATACACATGGTGGAGCAATCGCGGCCAGGCCTGGGCCAAAAATGTGGGGTGGCGTATTGATTACCATTTGGCCACCCCGAATGTGGCTGAAACGGCGATCGCAGCCAGCATTTACAAGGCTGAGCGCTTTAGCGATCATGCCCCACTCACCATCGATTATCAATTTCAGATTTAAGCGGGCTCACCTAAGGTGATGCTGTCGGTTCGGCTTTGGCCGCGGTTATCCCACCATTGCACACTGAGTAGATCGCCCGCTTTGACCTGCTTCAGGTTAAATTGCAAATAGGGGTCTCGGGCGATACCCGTACCCCACTGCGCTTGAAATACGGGCTTGCCATTGAGGGTGGCATTCACTTCTTGAATAAACCAGGCGGCAATGAGTTTGCCGTTGGCATCTTTGCGTTGTCCGGTTTCCATATCATGCCGCATCAGCAGCCGCACTAAGGCTTTAGAACCCTGAATTTGAGCGCGAATTTTGGTGGCTTGTGTCATGTTGTTTCCTGCTGAAATCACGAAATTTATTCGCCGCAACCGCCAATGGTGACGCGAATATCTTTTTGTGCAAAAAATACACCGCCTGCACGCGTCACCACCACAGCCCATACCCACGAGGATTGCGCCATTTTGATGCGCATGACCCAGTTGGGTTCAACTTGTTCCGTCAATTCAAATACCGCACAGAGCGGGTGCTGATTTTTTTCCACCAACACCATCAGCTTGACCGCATCGGGCAACGATGTGGCACAGCTGATTTGAACCGAAGCACCGTTATCGGCCATGTCCGGTGCCGTCAAACTGATGTCGCGACTCATCTGCGGGGCACCATACCCCAAACGCTTGAGCGCTTCGAGTGGGGTGCTGGCATCAAAGGCTTTTTCATTCCAAGCGGCCTGAGCCTGCGGCGACAAAATGCCAAGGCATCCTAACATGGAGGCCAACGCAGCGCATTGTTGCAAAGAATGACGACGAGTTAAATTAACACCATCCAAATGAGAATGATTCTCATTTGTGTTAAGATAATGGGAGCTTATAGCATTAGGAGTCAGGATCATGAACAGAAAATGGTTATCAAAAACAAAAATGATGCGAGGATTTTCGCTGTTATCGGTGCTGTTTACCGCCACTGTCATGAGTACTCAGGTGCTTAAGGCGGAAGAATCAGCACCAGTATTGCGTTTATATTCTGCACGACACTACAGTACGGATGAATTGCTTTATACCAATTTCACAAAAAAAACGGGCATACGCATTGAGCGCATTGATGCAGATGATGCAGGTATTTTGGCGCGTTTAAAAACCGAAGGCGCATCTTCGCCCGCCGATGTGATTTTGCTGGTAGATGCCGCACGTTTGTGGCAAGCGGAATTAGAGGGTTTATTTTTGCCCGTTAAATCAGCGTTGTTAGAGTCGCGCATTCCCGAAACACTGCGCGCGAAGCATAACCCTGAGGGTACGGCTTGGTTTGGGTTTTCAACGCGGGCGCGGGTGATTGCTTATGATAAATCGCGCGTCAATGCCGCTGATGTGGACACCTATGAAAAATTAGCTGACCCGAAATTGCATGGGTTGTTGTGTACTCGTTCGGGCTCTCACCCCTACAACTTGAGTTTATTTGGTGCGATGCTGGAACACTTGGGGGCTGAAAAAACGCAAACGTGGCTCAAAGGCATGGTCGACAACATGGCACGTAAACCCAAAGGCGGCGATACCGATCAGATCAAAGCCCTCGCATCAGGCGAATGCGGCGTGACCATTGCCAACACCTATTATTTGGCGCGTTTGATGCGTTCGAATAAACCGGAAGATAAGGCGGTAATGAATCAAGTGGGAATTGTGTTCCCGAATCAATCTGGCCGAGGCACGCATGTGAATGTGGCGGGCGGTGCGGTGGCGCGCCACACCAAGCAGGCCAAAGCTGCTGTGGCCTTTTTAGAGTATTTGGCCAGCCCAGAAGCGCAAGCCTACTTTGCCAATGGCAACAACGAGTGGCCGGCTGCTAAAGGTGTGAAACTGGAGAATCCGGCACTGGAGTCGATGATTGCGTTTCCGTTCAAAACCGATGGGGTGCCTGCCCGCATATTGGGCATGAACCAAATCAAAGTGCAGCAGATGTTGGATAAGGTGGGGTATCAGTAATGTTCAGCATGCCCTAAATGTCAGAAACTGCATGTGGGTTGTAGCTCTAAGGCGGATTATTGCGACACGGCATTCGCTTATCAACAACCTTTCGGGCTGGTACCATGCCCCGGGCATTTAAAGTGCAGGTGTATGCGTTGATGCTGTTTGGAAATAACATGTAGTCGCCTTTGGATGCGCTCACCCTGATAATGCGCCTCCAATATATAGCGGCCTGGAGGAACTTGAAGCAAATACCAAGGGCCTTCCAGTTTTTGTTGATGCTGAATAATCCCCTTGGAATTGCGTAAGATGATTTCTACATCCGCTAAATATGCGCCTGAACCGGCGGCAGCTGTAATTACCCATAAATTATGTGAGGTGGTGGAAGCTTTCATGTCTTGCCGCTCTTCCTCGCTGACGCCGCCCACCACATAGGGCCAGCCTTGTGAAGTTTTTCCACTTTGCTGTGCGTAAGCCTGCGCATGACCTAAGGCGGCTATGAGCATGAGAGTGGGCAGCCAAAGGCTACATCCCGTGGTTTTTGGGAGGAGTTTGAAGTATCGCATGAGGTGGCTCCTGAATTACGCGTTTGTTGCAGGGTTGCTTTGGTTGGCGTGAAATGAAAATAGCTCACGATAAAGTGGTGCAGCCAAAATATCATCAATAGGCTTGAAGCCAGTATGAATACCGCTTTGAAACGCTTGTAATGAGTTGCCCATCCATGAATTGCGGCCCGCCTCCCATGCGCCACTCCATAGGCGCGCCCAGGCGGACTGGCTGTGCATACCCACATCCATGCAGCGCTGCGCCAATTGAACTGAATGGGCTACCATAAAACGTATGAGTTCCGCTTGCAAGGATGCCATTTCTGCAACGTCATGGCATTGTTGTAAGCGCTCATGAATATCTTGGTGTCGCTTTAGCGATAAATGCATACTGTCTAGCTGAGCACGCTGCCACTCTTCGCTGGATTGTAAAATACCTATCATGTTTTCTAACCCCCAGGCCATGGGTTGGCGTATGGCTGTGCCCCATCCTTCTGCCTGAGACAGGTGGGATACGCCATTTGTAGCAGAATCACCGTGGCCATTGCTGTGGCTGGAAACAGGTGCGGAAGCGCTGCTATGGGTAACAACGGGCGCAGAAGTGGGATTGGTTTGACGAACCATGTTGTCGGCTCCTTGAAAAGATGGGCGGTATACGGGTTGAATAGCTCAACACAGTAGGGACTTCTTAGTGTGCATCAAGCTATAAGCTCAGTGATTGATGCCTCTCAAGCACGAGCAGAGCAGGGATCGTCATCACCATCAATTCGCCGTGAGATCTTCCATAAATAAATGATGCTGCAGGGTGTAGCGAACCAAAGCTGCTGTAGTGTCTAGGCCCATTTTCTCAAGTATCCGGCTTTTGTGCGTGCTGACGGTTTTGACGGATAGATGTAGCTGTTGCCCAATTTCGGTTAGACGTAAGCCTTTGACTAAGAGCGCTAATACTTCATACTCTCGGTCCGTTAGCAAGGTGTGGCGCGGTTTATCATGCGAGGTATTGAGCGATATGGCCACACGTTCGGCCATGCTAAGTGAAAGATAAACCTTGCCTTCTGCGACACGATGTACGGCTCGAACCAATTCATCGGTTGCGCTATCTTTAGTCAAGTACCCGTTCGCTCCACATCGAAAAGCTCGCATGGCATACTGTTCTTCGCCATGCATGGTTAACACCAAAATTGAGGCGCTGGGTACATCATGCTTGATGCGCTTGATTAAGTTCATGCCAGATAAGCCAGGCATGCTTAAATCTAAAATAGCTACGTGCGGTTGAAGCTGGGTGATTTGTGTTAGTGCTGTATGCCCATTATCGGCTTGGCCAACAATTTGAATATCTGACGCACTCTCTAAAATTCGGCATAAGCCTTCGCGCACTAAGGTGTGATCATCAGCAACAAATACACGTGTGATGCGCGGCGGCAGTGCCAGTAAGTAAGCGTTATTCATGAATGAGAGTTATTGAGATGTGTGCATAAAAGTCACTTCGGGCGGGCTTGAGGTATGCGCATGGTCACAAGATAGCCTCCCTGCGGATTTTCATTGGCCAGTAACATGCCTCCTAGTTGTGAAGCTCTTTCCTTCAGGCCAATTAATCCCCAGGACGGTTGATCGCTTCGAATCTGTGCTTTAGTTACGCCCACACCATCATCTTGGATGGATGCAACCAACGTATCCTCATCCCAGGTAACTGTGATCATGGCTTTACTTGCCTTTGCGTGTTTGCCAACGTTTGTGAGCGCCTCTTGCACCAAACGATAAATGGTGATTCGTATCGGGTCTCCTAAGTCATCCAGACCCTGAGCGCAGTGTGTTTGTATATCAATCGTTAAATATTGGGCATGGGACTTTGCTAGCCATTCGATGGCTGCTGCCAAACCCAGATCATCTAGCATGGTGGGTCGTAAATGAGAGGCGATGGAACGCAACGCCCGCATCATGTCATTGGCATCGTCCAGTAATTCTTCTAACAGATTTTGGAAAAAATCGGCTGATAAGCTTGAAACAGCTGAAGATTGTTTTAGAAGATCATGGATACGAATTTTCAGTACCGACAAGCGCTGGCCCAACTCATCGTGGAGTTCGCGTGCGATATGTCGTCGCTCTTCTTCTCGCGCGGAAAGTGAAATGGCGGATAGGCGTTGAGCTTCGAGCTGGGCTTCTTGCAAAAGGCGCAGGGTGATTCGGGTCTCAGTGGTATCGTACAAGACCAATTGCAGTGAATCAACTTCATGCCCAGATATGTGAGATGCCGAAGCCTCAATATCCCGAATCGTGCCATCTATACGGTGAACTTGCATCGCTGTGTGATTGGCAATGCCGTGCGCAATAGCGTGCTCATGTAGCGACTGTAATGTGTGAAGATCATCTGGGCTAAAAAAATCATCGACCGATCGCCCCATCATCTCGGATAATTGCTTCAGCCCCCACAGGCTCAAGGCAGCACGATTGGCCAAAGTAATGATTTTTCTTTCGATAATCAAAGTCGCAAGTGGAGATAACTCAATAATGCGATGAAAATGCTCTTTGAGCCGCCGATTTTCTTCGCTGATATGTTTGCGATGACTGATATCTGTGACCAGGCCGCGTATGCCTTGAATTTGACCTCGGGCATTTCGATAGGCTACCATCCAAATTTGCAACCATACCTCTCTTTGGCTGGTGGCTTGTGCCTTGACCTCCAACTCTCCGGGTATGCCTTTCTCAAAGGTGGTCATCAAAGCTTGTTTCAACCATTGACGATGTTCCGGTACCACCGCATCAATCATGCACTCTAGCGTAATGGAAGGTGCTTGAGCATCGCGTAATGATCCTTTGGGTAGGCCTCGAACAATTTCCCAGGTGCGCGCTGTTCGGTCAATTTGGTTGCGTTTAGGGTCCCAGTCCCATATACCCATATCTGCTGCCGTAAGGGCTTGTAGCAATCGCAAGCGGTGTTCAGTTAACTCTTGCGTGGCTTGGGCCAACCCCGAGATGTCTCGGATCATCACGCTCCAAAAGGTCTGCGCAATACCATGTTCAGTGATGGACTCAAAAGGGGTGATGGTGATCTCAACCAATGAGCTCGATAGGTCAGCCCGTGTCAGCAAAATTTCACCCAATCTACATCCCATGGGTACATCCATGAACTGCCTCAAGGGCAAACCGGTGACCATGGTCTGACCCCTGCATAACAATAGTTGGGCTTCAATATTCGCGCTTAAGATGGTCTGATTCTCGTCAATAACTAATACGGCTAGCGGCAAATGATGAAACGCCAGCGCCTTATGAGGCTCGTAGGGAGGATCTGTGCGGACAAAATAGGATTGTTTGTGTCCAGATGTAACTTGAATAGAAGAAGATTGAATGACTCTCAACATACAGACAGACTGTTGAAATAAAGAACGGGAAGAACAGCGTTACCATTTGTAACACACAATTACATCGAATAGATGCGCTTGTCAGGTGATGAGAATCCTGAGTTCCTCCCTATTTTAGAGGTTAATTAATGCTCAAGCGTCGTGCCTCTGCCGAGGCTTTTTTGGGCAACGTTAAGGCCAACAGTCCGTTCTCAAATCGCGCTTTGGCTCGGCTTTCATCAATATCACAAGCCAAATTAAATGATCGATTCACATAGCCGTAGTAACGTTCTTCTCGGAGCGTGCGCGCCCCTCCTTTGGTTGACTCCTGTAGGTGTACGTCGCGTTTAATTTGTGCGCTTAAGTTCACCTGACGCCCATCAATACGCACGTCGATATCCTCCTTTTTCACGCCTGGCATTTCAGCTGTCACTTCATAAGTGCCATCCAGTTCTTGGATATCAAGGCGCATTTGTGGCGCAGATGTCTCCAGATCAAGGCGCCATGGCCGAATTAATGAGCGTAAGCCTTCTTCAATCGGATCGAGGTTGAAAACATCAGGCAGTCGGGTTAAGTTCATACAAACTCCTTCAGAAACACAATAACATGGATATGGCACACTGCTTACCATTAGGCGCAGCAATTCATAGTTTGCCTAGGTGCTTAGTGTCGGAGCTTGAAACTTATCAAGGGTTGACGAGAAAGTCGCATGCAAAAGGTGTGACGAACTGGGTTACTCGGAATATTCTGACAAACGGAACGGAAAAGGCTGGCTTTAATTTAGGGTTAACCCGAAAAGCAAGAGCGATGAACGCCGATATTCAAAAGACGAAGGTAGAGGCAAGATTTGATTTGTGCTCATTGAGCATCCGTGCTTGAAGAAAATTTTTCAATGATTGAATAGGAAAGGATAACACACATGCAAACATCTTCTGCTGTACCGACCAATGGATCGACCCATCACACAACGTGGGGGGCATCGAATTCAGCGAATGCTTCCCCATCGGCACGCTGTTCCGGTTCTGATTTGTTGCGCTGGGCTGGCTTGACGCATGAGGTTAGCCATCGTTCTGATGAAATCGTATTTCCCATGCGCCGTATTCGGAGTGCTGCTCTACTGGTGCATGAAGGTACGCCGTTTGAGAGTTTATATTTCATCAGCACGGGTGCATTTAAAACGGTGCATACCGATGCTGATGGCTATGAGTTGGTGCAAGATTTTCTGGGCCGAGGTGATGCCATTGGTTTGGATGGCTTATGTGATGGTACTTATGGTGGTGATGCGGTAGCCCTTGAGGATTCTACGGTAGCTATTGTGACCTTTCGTGATTTGCTCTCAGCAGCTCGCAGTGTGCCGGCGCTAGAGCAACTGTTGTTGCTGGCCAGTGGGCGCGAAATTCGGCGAAAGAATCAGACCCTAGAGGTCGTCGCTGCGGTGGGGGCCGAGGTTCGATTGGCGAGATTTTTATTGCAGTTAATTGAGCGTCAGGTGGAGCAGGGGTATTCAAGCCGATGTATGTTGCTGCGCATGAGTCGGCGAGATATAGCTAGCCATCTGGGTATTGCGCATGAAACGGTGAGCCGTTCACTCACGGCACTATCCGACTGGGGTTACATTGATGTGCGTCACCGAGAAATTGAAATTTTGGATCATGAAGGTTTAGATCGCTTTAAGCGCGTCACGCGCGGACCCACCGAACGTCCTGCTGGTGGCCGTGGGGGTGTAGCCCGCCGAGCTCGATTGTTGAGCTCAGCGGTGGAGGTCCATGCCTAGATGGGTGCGCTGGCGGGCTTCCAAGGCACTGCCAGCGATTCAATCGGCACTTGTACCCCGCCGACGCCATTTGTGCCCAACATACCCAAAGGTCGTCGCAGCAGCGATTCACGTGCAATACCACGGCGCATGGAATCGGCCACCTCATTGAGTTCATCGGCTAATGCGCTGACAATATCATCCATGGAAATCAGGCCAATCAGCTCGCGCTGCGAGCCTGTCACCAATAAGCGGCGAACACCCTCAGTTCGCATCAGCGAGATGGCATCCGATAAGCCAGATTGATGGCTAATGGCTACAGCCTTTCCGCTGGTTAGTGCTCCCACGGTGATGGCTTGGGCATCGAGTCCGCGGGCTAGAGCCTCGATGGTTAAATCGCGATCCGTGATCACGCCGCATACCCTCGTGGCGTTGGCACTGGTGCCTTCTTCGGCCATGGTCACGACCAATGCGCCCACATGGTGTCTTCGCATCAGTTGGGCGGCCTCTTGCACGCTGCAGGTTTCATCAATGGTAATGATGGGCCCTTGGCAAATTGCTCCAATCGTATTCATCTTCATTTCTCCTTAAAAGGGGGGGCTGAACCATTACAGCCCGCTTCAGTGCATTAAGCGGTATCAAGCCCATTTGCTGTTTGTTCGCTGTCAAAGGCACCAGGATTCATATTTGAAAATCGGCATGGCCTTGTTGGGGATCAATTTCTTCCACATTCCCCCTTTTTGGGGGTGTGTACCACCCAAAAAAGGGGGGGTAGAAAGATATGGGGTGTCGTTACAATTCACGATTGTTTGTAATCATCCGTTGTGAGTTTCATGCTTTTTTATTGGAAACACATTTTTATATATGGTTGTGTATTTTTCGTTTCTATTGAACACGCAGCCATTTCGGCGCCGGACCCTTCGCAAGAACTCCAGCGCCAAGACCGGCAACGTCAAGAACTTCGGCAGCGGCAGGAAACTCAATCTTGGTTTCCCTCGGGACTAGCCGCGCAAACACCACTTCACCAACAAATGCCTGATGAGCAGCCCTGCGCTTTGATCGACCGTGTGGTCATTCAAGGCGTTTTATTTTCTAAAGGCTTGCAGGCGGCTTTGAGCGGCGTTAAGGACGATGACCCGCCGTATGGCCGCTGCCTAGGAAGCCAGGGCGTGACTCTGCTTATTCAAAGGGTGCAAGAAGCCCTAGTCGAGCAAGGTTACATCACCAGCCACGTTCATGTGCCTGAGCAAGACCTGAAAAATGGGGAATTGGTGCTGCACATCAATGAGGGGCGTTTAGCCCGCATTGAAGCCGAATCAAAAGATACCCCATTGCCTCGTGCCGTTTGGGCAGTGCGTGAAGGCGATGTCCTGAACTTGCGCGACATCGAGCAATCTTCGGACAATCTCCAGCGCCTGACGAGCCTGCAATCCAAAATTCAGATTGAGCCGGGTGACAAACCTGGCGCCAGTAATCTGGTGGTGGGTATACAGCCGAGTCGCCCATTGCGGCTGGGTTTGTCTGTGGACGACGGGGGCTTACGAACCACCGGCAAGTTGCAAGGCAATGCCACCCTCAGCTGGGACAACCCATTGGGATTTGGCGATTTGGGCTACTTCATCCAAGGCCAAGACTTAGGCGATAAAGACACCGGCCCACGGGGCGGCCGCAATCAGGTTTTTCATTACAGCATACCTTGGGGCTACTGGTTGCTGGGCGCAACCTTCAGCGACAACCAATACCGCCAAACGGTGTATGGCCCTTACGAATCCTATCTTTACAGCGGTACTTCTGGCCAAAAAGAAATGTCTCTGGCGCGGGTGCTGCACCGTAACGCTGCCAGCAAAACCACAGCCAGCGTCAAGGGTTTTGTGCGCCAGTCCAATAACTACATTGCCGACCTGGAAGTGCTGGTGCAACGCCGCCGCACCACAGGCTGGGAAGCGGGCTTGCAGCACCTGCATTATTTTGAGTCGGGCTCCTTGACTGCTCAAATGGCCCACCGCCAGGGTAATGCCACTGCGGGCACCCCTGAGAGTGAAGGCGGCTCAGGTCAAACCATCAAAGCTGCCGCAGGAGAAAGTACCGGCCATGCAGCGCAAGGCCCATCCAGCTTACCAGGACGATGCAAGTCAATCGCGGTAGCCATGTGGTTAGCCGTTGGGGCTTTGCCTATGGCCTGGGCGCAAATCATTGCCGACCCCACCGCCCCAGCTAACCAACGCCCTACCGTTTTGAGTGACAGTGCCGGTCGTCCGCTGGTCAACATCCAAACCCCCAGCGCAGCGGGCCTGAGCCGCAACACCTATAAACAGTTCGATGTGCCCACCAGCGGCATCGTGCTCAACAACTCGGCAGCCAACCCCTGGTTGTCCAACGGGGTGTTGGCCAAGACCATCTTGAATGAGGTCAACTCCACCAGCCAGAGTTATCTCAACGGGGCCATTACCGTCAACGGTGCAGCCGCTCAGGTCATTGTGGCCAACCCCAAAGGTATCACCGTCAATGGGGGCAGTTTCGTCAATGCCAGCCGGGCCACCTTGACCACCGGTACGGCCCAAGTGACGAATGGCGCCCTGACGGGTTTCAACATTCGTGGTGGTGGGGTCGCCATCGGCGCAAGTGGTTTCAACAACAGCGCCACGCCCTACACCGACATCATGAGCCGTGCGGTCACCCTGACGGGTGCATTGCGAGCCCAAAACCTCGGCATCACCACCGGCCTGCAAACAGTGGACTACTCCACCGGCATCATCAGCAACCAGGACACCAACACCTATGCCTCAGGGGTATTGACCATCGATACTGCCGCTTTGGGCGGGATGTATGCGGGCAACATTAGCATGCTGGCCACCGAAGCAGGCCTGGGTGTGCGCAACCGGGGCACCTGGCAGGCCACGGGTGGCCAGATTGTGGTCACGGCAGACGGTCTGTTGCAAAATCTGGGCACCATCACTACAGGTGCGGCCAGTTTGGCCACGGTTAAAGGGGACATCGAAAATACGGGCTCCATACAGGGAACGCAAGCAGTTCTCATGAGTGCAGGCGGTGATGTCCGGCTTTTTGGGGCTGGCCTCAAGCAAACAGTAGGCAGTGCCGTGGTCATCAGCGCCAAAGGTGCGGTTAACCTCTACAACAACGCCACCTATGGCGCAGCACAGGTGGAGAGCACGGCCACGGGCGGGCAGGTTAGCATCAGCGCTGGGCAAAAAATCAACGTCAACAGCGGCACTTCAATTGCCGCCAACAAAGATGTGCAATTGAGCAGCGATGCCATGGTCGTGGTCAGCGATGCAAGCATCACCTCCAGTGCAGGCAACGTCACGGCTTTGGCAGGCACCGGGCTTGGCTTGTCGAATACGACTGTGACGGGCCAACAAGTGCATCTGGAAACCGGCGCAGCCTTTAAAGACACGGCTGCATCCTTGACCGTGACCGGTGGCAACGTGCGTGGTGCCACTCAAACCACCTTGCTGTCCACAGACAGCATTCGGGTTTCCAGTCCCGGCACGACCGCTGTGAGTGGCGGGGGCAACGTCCACATCCAAGCCGCCAAAGGGGTGGTCATCACAGCAGGTACAAGCGTGAAATCCGGTCAGCACATGAGCGTCATGGCAGGTACCACACTCAACCTGCAAGCAGCCAGTGGCACCACGACCACCAATGGCCAGAAAGTTACCCTCAGTGCCGGTGGCAACATGCTTGTTTCGGGCAACAGTGTTAGCGTCACCGGCTCCAATTTGAGCGCGGGGCAAGATCTGGACATCGAGGCCAACAACGGCAATGCCGATTTGCAAGCACTCTCCAATGCAGGCGGCACCAGTGTTGACCGGGTGAGCCTGAGTGCAGGCAACGACCTCAATGTCTCGGCCTTTAAAGGCAGCCTCTGGGCCAAGGGGGTGCAGGCCACCGGGCAAAACGTGGCGTTCTTGAGCAACGGCACCACCAGCGTTGCCAATGCCACCGTGCGCAACGGCAGCAACACGCAAGCTGTGGCCAGCACACTCACTGCCCATGATGCTTTGACTGTGGGTAGCATCAATGCCACCGCTGGGGTCAGCAGCCAAGTGCAAGTGGTAGCATCCAGCCTCAACGCAGGCGGGCAGGCCAAAATCCTCTCCAATGGCGTGGCTGGCATCACCGCCGCCACCGATACTGTCAATGGCGTGACCAGCCCCGCCCGCAGCAGCATCACCGCAGGCAGTGTGAGCATTCAGGGTGGCAGTGTGCAAACCTACGCCGCCAACATCCGCACCAACGGCGATAAATCCACCACAGCCCAGTCGGGCGACATCACGGTCACCGCAACCAGTGGCAATGCCCTGTTCAATGTCCACACCAACATCCAAAGCCAATTCAACAGTACAGGCAACATTGCCCTGCATGCCAACGGCAACCTGACCCACTGGTACACCCAAGCCAAAGCGGAAGGCGGTCTATCCAGCACCAGCGCCACGGGCCAAATCAACGGCACGGGTGCCAACCTGGTTGCCAAAGACGTTCTGAGCTTGGCCAGCAAGGGCGCACAAACCCACACCAGCGGCTTCTACAGCGGTGGCGCGGCCACAGTCTTCAACGAAACTGGCCACCTGGCCCTGAACAGCACCCGAGTGCAGGCGGTGGGCACCAGCACAGCGGGCTTGAGCATCGTCAGTGTCCAAACTCTGAGCTTGGCCAGCAAGGGCGCACAAATCCACACCAGCGGCTTCTACAGCGGTGGCGCGGCCACAGTCTTCAACGAAACCGGCCATTTGGCCCTGAACAGCACCCGAGTGCAGGCGGTGGGCACCAGCACAGCGGGCTTGAGCACCGTCAGTGGCCAAACCAGCATTGAATCGGGCGGCACACTGGGCCTGGATGCCAACTCGGTCTTGGTGGGCACCACCGACTTGTCCATCGTGCAAGGGCAAGGCGATATCACGGTCAACCCCACCACCGCAGGCAGGGGCACTTTGGCCTGGAGCCAAATTGGCGTGAACCGCAACCTGACACTGGCCACGCGCAATGGCAACGTCAACTTCACGGGCAGCGCAGGCAGCAACGGTGTGGGCAGCTCCAACAATGTGGGGCTGTACGTCAAGGGCGACCTCAACCTGGTGGGTAACAACGTCAATCTGCAAGGCAGTCGCCTGCAAACCGGTGGGGCGTTGAACATCACGGCCACCGCGGGCGACATCAATACCAAAGCATTGCAAGTGACACAAACAGCAGCAGGCTTTACCAACTACTACTGGGACTATGCGCAATTGATCGGGGCTGCGGGCGTGAACGTGCGGGCCGCAGGCAACATTGCCATGGACAGCGTGTATGCCCAAAGCAATGGCAGCGTCAACATCCAGTCGGGCGGCAACACCACCATTGCGGGCAAATATGCCCACTACACCGTCAACAACCAAGCCAGCGGGGGCTGGTATCAAGATGAGCGCTACCTGTGGCGCAGCACCATCAACGGAGCCACGGGGGTCAACGTTGGGGCCATGGGCGGCAACCTGGTCTTGAGCGCCACCGACATTCATGCCAACGCAGGCAAAGCCCGTTTGCAGGCCCTGGGGCACATCAACCTTGAAGCGGCTCAG
>JAUMCS010000006.1:0-2700 GCA_032122355.1 Burkholderiaceae bacterium | reverse complement strand
TCATCAATGGCGGCATCCCCACTTCGAGTTTGATGGCACAGGTGGTTGTATCCAAGTGTGTTGATCATATGCCCCTGTTTCGGCAAAGTAAGACTTTTGCGCGTGATGGGGTTGAGCTTAGCGTTTCAACCTTGGCGGATTGGTACGGCGCTTGCGCCGTGGCCTTAGCGCCATTGGCGCTGGCACTCAAACTCCAGCTTTTGCAAAGCGGCATGCTTCATGCCGATGAAAGCCCGATAACGGTTCTTGGCAAGAAAGGGCAAACCCAACGGGGTTATGTTTGGGCTTATGCAACCGGTGTGCATGATCCCATTCAAGCGGTAGTGTTCGAGTTGAAAGAAGGTCGCAGTGGTCAGCATGCCCGAGACTTTTTATGTTTAAGCCCACCACGCGATGGGCCATGGTGCACAGCAGGTCCACCAGGCGTGCCGTGGTCAGGGTATTTGTTGGTGGATGATTATGCGGGGTATAAGGCACTGTTTGCTGCGAGTTCGGCGGGCACAGCCGCGGGCGGGGGCGTGATCGAACTAGGTTGTTGGGCGCATGTGCGGCGTAAGTTTCATGAATTGCATATTGCCAGCAAAAGCGCATTAGCTCAAACAGCGATGGAGCATATTGGCGCGTTGTACGGGCTTGAACGTGAGATGAAGGAATCGGGTTTATCGCTGACTGAAGTGCAATTGCGCCGTGAGCGCGAGGCCAAGCCACGTTTGCAGGCTTTGTATGAATGGCTGATGGCCACTCGCTCGAAAGTACCTCATGGTACGGCCACCGCCAAAGCGATCGATTACGCACTCAAGCGTTGGCCCGCATTGGTGCGCTATTGCGAAGATGGTAGCTTGCCATTGGATAATAATCGTATTGAAAATTTGATTCGCCCATGGGCTCTGGGCCGCAAGAATTGGCTGTTCCGGTGTTTGTCACAAAAGATGTCCGCTTTTTAGTGAATTAGACCATAGTTTTTAAAGGATGGCCCCTGTCTTTTTTGGGGTTGAGCCAAACCGCTTGATTGCCTTGCCATTGACGGGTTGTTCTGGGTTTCCAGCAGTTAGGCATTTGCCGTTTGGCGACTTCATAAACTGATTTTCTTTTTTGAAGAATCTGATGATCTTGCCCCTGATGCCTTTGTGCGGGTGTTACAAACGCAATACCGCTGTGGCGGTGCTGCGTGTTGTCCCTGGTCACAAACTAATGTACCCAAGTTCAGGCTTGGTGAATACTTTCAAATCGCTTTGCAGGATAAGTCTGTGCGTATTGGAGAGTTCGTAACATAACTTCTAAATAAGGGCTGTCTTCACTCAGGCCTAATTTTTGCAGTGTTGCCAATATCGTTGCGTCGTGAGCGCGAGGCCAAGCCAAGTTTGTAGGCATTGTATGAATGATTGATGACCACTCGCTCGAAAGAGACCTATGGTACGGCCACAGCCAAAGTGATTGATACGCACTCAAGCGTTGGCCCGCATTGGTGCGCTATTGCGAAGATGGCAGCTTGCCATTGGATAATAATCGTATTGAAAATTTGATTCGCCCATGGGCTCTGGGCCGCAAGAATTGGCTGTTCAGCGGTAGCCTGGCTGCAGGCCAGCGTGCTGCAGATATCATGTCGCTGCTTCAAACCGCCAAACTCAATGGGCTTGAACCTATGGCTTATCTCAAAGATGTGTTGCAGCGTTTGCTTGCATAGCCGAAAAACAAGTTCCAACTCAGCCACTGGCGCACCAGCAGCAACTTAGGCGGCAACAACCCCAAGGCATTTTTGGGTGGATGAAAACGGTTTTAATGGGTGAATAGGCTCAAGTGTGCGGTCAACTATGGCGACAGGGAGTAGCCCGTCTTAATCACGCGGCAGCTCTAAGTAATAGTATAAATTACCATTTCCTTACAAACCGGTCAAATATCTAAAAGCGCTAACCAGGTGCCAGCGCATGTGTTTTAAATTTCGACGGCTTGCACGTTGTGCCATGTGGGTGACTTTCGAATAGGGGTTTACAACGACCTGCCAGCCTTTTTTCCCGACACGGCGGCAAATATCTACATCTTCCATGTACATAAAAAATCGACGATCATCAAAGCCTCCAACTTCTTGGTAGGCCTCTTGCCTGAAAACAACAAACATACCGGCAACCCAATCTACCGGGTATGGTACTGCTTCAACTTTGTAATCTGGTCCTCGTTTCCTTAACAGTACCCTCTTTGCGAAACCGATCAGGGTAGGGAAGCGCCTTGCACTATCCTCAATTTTTTCTTCACCTGAAAATACGATGGGCGCCACGGCCCCAACTTTTTCATTTTTAAACGGCGCCAGCAATACCCGTAAGTCCTGCAACTGTATTCGGATATCCGGATTGACAACCGCAAACCACTCGCTGGTAGATTGCAAAAATGCAGCATTATGATTTCCGCCAAAGCCTTTAGGTTTAGTATTTCGGATTATGCGCACCGGAAACGGGTGTCCATGATATGAGGACTCGTCCTCCGGGAGATTGATGGTAATCAGTACCTCAAAATTCTGCTGAGGCAACTTGGCCAGATCTGCCAGCAGCAAGCCGATTAGTGACGCCTGGCCATGGCTAACGATGAAAAGTGTGATTTGTGGGTTCAGTTTCATGGCCGTACTTTCTTGGCTGCATTCATACCGTAACTAAAATTCAAACTCCCACCAATTGAATGGATGGTGTAATGAGACTCAATGGGTCTATG
>JAUMCS010000005.1:0-1883 GCA_032122355.1 Burkholderiaceae bacterium | reverse complement strand
CGGCCCCATGTCGGGGCTCCCACTATCCATTTAGAATGAGTACTTTTAATCGCTTCGCTCATTTTAAAAAAGGACATTTCTAATTTGCGCAAATAGCGGACATTTCTAAATTGGTTTGACATGTGCGCAATAGCTTCTATTGCAATATCGATACGAAGTTTGTCGCTTATTGAGTTGAGCGAACCAGTTAATGAGGATTTTGCGGTGCTGTATCCTCCTAAAGGCCGGATCTGATAACTTACAATGAATCGATGAGAAAAATTCTATCAAATGCAATAGGTTTTCAGCTGGCCTGGTGGGCGTGCATTGCGGGTGCTGCTTATGGGTATGAGTGGGCTGCCATAGGCTTTTGTGCGGTGCTGGCCGCCTTGCATTTTTCACAAGTGTCGAAGCCACGGGCCGAGCTGCAATTGGTGACGTCGACTTGGTTGATGGGTATGGCGATGGACACTATACTGCAGTTGGTGGGGGTGATTGAATTCAAAGGTGCTGCATTAGGCCCTTTGAGCCCTTATTGGCTTTGGGTTTTGTGGGCCATGTTTGCCATGACACTAAATGTATCCATGGCTTTTTTACAGCACCAGCCTGGTTGGGTGTGTGCGTTGTTGGGCGCTATTTTTGGCCCAATTTCATACTACGGCGGTGCTCAGGTGGGGGCAGCTACCGGAGCAGATACCCCCGCACAATGGTTGCTGATCGGATTAGAGTGGATGTTGCTTATGCCTTTGTTGATAAAACTGGCGCGGCGTACTCAATCCAGCGAGTCTCTACCTTTAAAATAGATGCTATGACCTCGAAATCATTTAATTTAACCAATCAGTTCTTAATTGCCATGCCAGGCATGAAAGATCAGCATTTTGAGCGAGCAGTGGTTTACTTGTGTGAACACAGCCCTAAGGGTGCTATGGGTTTGGTGATCAATAAACCCGGCGAGATCAAGCTGCTAAATTTGTTTGATAAAGTGGATTTAAATTTAAATCGGACTGACTTGGTGGATGCGCCTGTGTTTATGGGCGGCCCGGTACAGACGGATCGGGGGTTTGTTTTGCATGATCGTATGGGTGATAACAGCCAAGAGGGCAGTTTTTATACCTCTACTTTAGCCATTGCCGGCGCTGACCTAGAAATGACCACCAGTCGCGATGTGCTAGAGGCCCTGTCTGAAGGCGCGGGGCCCACCCGCTTACTAGTGAGTTTGGGTTACACCGGCTGGGGTGCAGGGCAATTAGAGGATGAAATCGGGCGCAATGGCTGGCTCAATGTCGATGCCAGTTCTGAAATTATTTTTGAAATACCGGTTGAGCAACGCTATGAAAAGGCGCTCGCTTTACTGGGCATTAACCCTGCCATGCTGAGTATGGAAGCGGGGCATGCATGATTTTGAAAGCGTTTCTCAATGGCTAAGGTTTACTTGGCATTTGATTTTGGAACCCAACGCGTGGGCGTGGCATCAGGCAATGGTTTAATGAAGTACGCTTCACCCCTGACCACCATTGACAAGCAGGGAGATGAGCGTTTTGCTGCAATTGCAGCTTTGATAGATGAATGGCAGCCTGATGAGTTGGTGGTGGGGGTGCCGCGCTATCCTGATGGTAATGCGCATCAAAATACGGCGCGGGCTCAGCGCTTTGCCAGGCAGTTGCATGGCCGAACGAGTTTGGTCGTGCATGAAGTCGATGAGCGTTATAGTACCGTTGAAGCCGCATCAAAAAACGCTGGCAGAGCTTCCCCCTTGGGGGATATTGACGCTGTTTCTGCGGCCGTTATATTGCAACAATTTTTGGATAACCTGCCATGAGTATGCTGAGTTTAGATGCAGAAGTTTTGTATGGTTCTTTGCGCTCTCAGTTGCACGCCTGGATGCCTAAGTTTCAACAGCAACC
>JAUMCS010000004.1:0-29002 GCA_032122355.1 Burkholderiaceae bacterium | reverse complement strand
CCGACCACTGCTACTGTCAGCAGTAGGCACGGTAGCCCATCATGGTGGCCAGACTACGCTATATCTTACCCCCATACATGGCAAGACTCATGCGCTCAAATCTCTGATGGCAAACATCTATGCGGCCATTCGGCATATCAAAGACGCTGCGGAGCAGTTCAAAGCAGAAGACCGTTGGGCTCTGTTGTTGCGATATGTCAGCAATAAAATTGCACCCAAATTGGGCCCATTTCCTCCATCTCATATGACCCTGGCAACGGGGTAACTGCCGGATTTAGCCTGAAGTGTTCAGCAAGTTATAGGGGTGGCAAATGAGGAAGGATTTGTTCTAAATCTACCCAGTTCCATTGGCTGGGTTTGAGTTCGGGGGCTAATTGCAAATGGCCGATTTGTAGGCGATGCAAGCTTTCTACGCGATTGCCCGCGGCGGCTATCATGCGTTTGACTTGATGATATTTGCCTTGTGTGAGCGTGAGCTGAATGTGGTGTGAGGTCAAGCGAGTGACGCTCTGGGCGCAAACCGGCTCAGGATCATCATTGAGCACGACGCCATTGATCAGCTGGTTAAGCTGTTGGTTTGACACGGGGTGCTTACAACCTACCTGATAAACCTTGGGGACATGGTGTTTAGGCGAGGTGAGCTTGTGTATCAAGCCACCATCATCGGTCAGTAAAAGCAAGCCTGTGGTATCAGCATCTAATCGGCCCACGGGTTGCACATTTCTGCGCCTTAGGGGTTCCGGTAGCAAGCTGAGTACGCTGGGATATTGTTGGGGCTGACGTGAACATTCATAGCCAGCAGGTTTGTTAAGCGCAATAATGGCGGGATCTCGGTATGGCCATTCGACGCCTTGAATTTCTAATGTGAGATTATGGGTATCAACCTCTTGGAGCGGATCAGTGCATGGCTGGCCTGATAAAAAAACTTCGCCACGCTCAATTAATGCTGCACAGGCCCGCCGAGTTCCAAACCCTTGTTTAAAAAGGGCTTGAATCAGATGCATAGGTAATTATTGCGGGAATAAGGTCTCAAGCTGACTGCGTAAATGAGGGCGCGAAATCATCGTGATGTTTCGGCTCTTTAATTCAGTCGACTGAGGATGCGATGCATTCATTTCTTCTAGTGCAAGTATTTGGTAGTTAGCAAAATCAGATTTGGTCTGTAAGGTTTGTATTAAACTGCCTACATCCACATCTTTCAAGGGCAATGAAAAAATGATAGCTGAAGGTTTGATCACATCCAGCATGGTTAAGCCCAGAATGGGATCAGTAGAAAAATGAATTTGATAGGTGGGGAAGTTTTCCTTGAAAAAAACCGACAATCCGTTGCGTGAGTCAAGACTGGTGTCAATGATGAGTAGTTTGGGTGTGGGTTGACCTACATTGGAACCATCATTGGTTTGAGTAAAAATCTGATTGGCAGGGTGAATTTCACGTGACTTGAGCCAAGCTTGAATAGATTCGCGTGAGATGCGCCGGTGACCGCCTGGGGTTTTCCATGCTTTGAGATCGCCGCGATCAACCATGAGCTGAACGGAACGGACAGCTAAGCCAAGTAGCTTAGCTGCTTCTATGGTGGAACACTGAAGTTGTTCGATGGGGGTACTGCTTTGATTGAACATCGCCAAATCGCTACTGCTTTGATTAGACATGTGGAAATTATAATTGAATGAAGATGTGAAATTATATGTGTAAATCACGGCGGATTCAAGTACGAGGTGCAACGCGGGCTAGGGATTGATGAAGCACCTCTGCAGGTGTTCTGAATCCTAATCTTTTACGGAGTCGATTATTCCAACCCAGAATTTTGCAACGCAGCCGTAAAACCCAACTGATCAAGCATACGTTTGAGCAACGCTAAACCGCCCCAAGCAGTCACTTCCTTATCGTTAAATCGCAGTTCGAATGCCATACTTATCCACAGAAGAAAAACTTACTCGACTAGTATGCCAAAAAAACCAGAATAGATCATTAAAATCAATCTTTTGCACTAATGGCTTCCATTGGAAATGATCGCTAATGTGAAATCTGGGTTTACGCTGATCCCGCCGGGGGCACTGATGCCGGCTGCAGCTATGTCAGCTTCGGCAGTATGGGCGGGGCTTTTTTGAGGAACGCTATCAACCAAATGGGCACTGGCGGCAATATCAATCGGCTGTCACGTATTGATGGTGGCAGTGGTATCGATACCCTACAACTACAAAACGCCGCTAACCTTGATTTAACAGCCATCAAAAACGCAGGCGGTGCTACCCCCGATGGCCATAGCCGCATTGAAAGTATTGAAATCATTGACATGGCCACCGATGCAGCGGCCAACACCTTAAATCTCAACCTCACCGATTTGCTTGATATGAGTGGCATGAATGTCTTCAACACACTCAAAGGCTGGAGCAATGTGGGAGCAAGCACAGCCTTTGCAGATACCCTTAGCCGCCATCAATTAATTATCAAAGGGGGTGTGAATGACCAAGTTCAAGTCGAAAATTGGGCACTCTCCTGGACATCAGCTGGTCAAGTAAGCGATGGCACAAACATATACTCAGTTTACAACCATAATAATACTTATGCGCAACTCATTGTCAGCCCGAGTTTAACAATCATTGGTTAAAACCCCTACTTAATCACGATCATTGTGTTTTGCGACCCCATACCCATTCGGATGCCCCGACTGCCACCGCCAGGTGTCACACATCATCTGCGCCAAGGTTCTATCGGCTTTCCAGTGAAGCTCTATTTGCGCTTTACTGGGGTTGGCATAGCAAATAGCAATATCGCCCGCCCGCCTTGGGGCAACACGATACGGAATTCGCCGGCTGCAAGCCGCCTCAAATGCAGCTATCATTTGCAGCACACTGTAACCCTGCCCCGTACCTAGGTTCCATATATGCGGGCCCGACCTTGTTTGCAAAGCACGCAGTGCGCATAAGTGGCCATGCGCCAAATCAACTACGTGAATGTAGTCACGCATCCCCGTGCCATCAACGGTTGCATAGTCATCCCCAAAAACGGCCAACTCGGGCAACTTGCCCACTGCCACCTGGGCGATATAGGGCACTAAATTATTCGGTATTCCATTGGGGTCTTCGCCGATTAAGCCGCTCTCATGTGCCCCTACCGGATTAAAGTAGCGCAAAATCGCCATTCGCCAGCGTGGCTCTGATCGAGCTACATCGCGCAAGATATCTTCTACCATGAGCTTGCTGCGGCCGTAGGGGTTGGTTGGCTGCCCTGTCGGGCAAGTCTCAGCGATCGGCATTTGTGCTGGCTCACCGTATACGGTGGCCGATGAGCTAAACACCAACTCAAATACACCAGCCGCCGCCATAGCTTGCAAAAGCACGGTGCTACCATAAACATTATGATCATAGTAGCGCAAAGGTTGTTGCACGCTTTCACCCACCGCTTTCAAGCCCGCAAAGTGCAATACCGATTGAATAGGGTAGGTGCCAAATAGCTGATCCAGCAATGCCCTATCTCGAATATCGCCGTGCACAAAAATAGGCGGTGTGCCCGCAATTTGCGCCACGCGCTGCAATGATTCACTCGAGCTATTGCATAAGTTATCCAGCACAATCACCTGATAACCAGCCTCTAATAAGGCCAAAACCGTATGCGAGCCAATATAACCAGCCCCGCCCGTGACTAAAACAGTGGTATTTAGGGTATGCATTGTTGATAAAACCCGCCCGGCAAGCACTCGACCACTCCTTGAATTTCAAGCTCCATCAATAAAGCCAATAATTGAGGAGTAGCCATCTGGCTGCGGACTGTTAAGGTATCTAAGGTTTGAGGATCATGCCCCAGTAAGTGAAGGAATGCCGTTTGATGCTCACTGAGCTGGGCTGCCAAAGCAGGCTTTGCTGCTGATGTGGTGGAATACACAGAAGCCGATGGCTCAAAATGCTCAGGCATCGCCAATGGCAAAGAGGCTTGATGATGCGAGGGGGCTTTTTTCCGCTGGGTCACAGGGCTCCACGCTAAGCCCTCCAAAACATCATCTGCGGACTCCACCAATGCTGCCCCTTGCTTGATCAGGGCATGACATCCGCGTGATTGTGGCGCATGAATTGAACCCGGTATAGCAAAAACGTCGCGCCCTGATTCGGTAGCTAATCGTGCCGTAATCAGTGAGCCCGATGGCAATGACGCCTCCACCACCAAGGTACCTCGGCTTAATCCGGCAATGATACGATTGCGCTGAGGGAAGTGCTCTTTTAACGCCGGTGTACCTATCGCATACTCACTGATGATCAAGCCCTGCGCTTGAATTTGTTGAGTTAAAGCCCGATTTCGGGGAGGATACACCTCATCCAACCCCGTTCCGATCACCGCAATGGTACTGCCCACGGCTTGCAACGCACCTTCATGTGCAGCCGCATCAATACCCAAGGCCAAGCCCGACACCACAGCCATACCCGCACGGCTGAGTTCGGCGCTGAAATGACGGGCGTTTTCGATGCCTTGCACCGTGGCTCTGCGGCTTCCCACCACCGCAATACTCATCGCCCCCAGCAGTTCACTGCGCCCTTCCAGATAAAGCAAAAGGGGAGGATCTGCGATCTCCAAAAGTGCCGGCGGATAGTGCGCATCGCCTAGGGCACAGATATGGCGCCGATCGCTGGCCTGCAACCAATGCTCAGTTCGGTGAATAAGCTCAGCCGAGCGAGTATAGGCCGTTGCTAAACCTTGCGCTATGGTTTGGGCCTGCGCCGATGCAGAGCCTAAAACGCGGCAAATAGCTTCGGTGGGTGTTTGCAGGACAGCTTGTGGCGTGCCAATCGCTTGCAAAAGCCGGCGTGCCGTTTCCCGACCGACGCCAGGGGTTTCAAGCAAAGCCAACCAATGCGCCCACTCCGGCAATGAGTCAGGATCAATGGCGTGATTCATGGCAGCCGGATGTGAGAGACTTCATCTCCTTTGCGTATAGGCCATACCGTCCCTGTGGGCAAAGCCCAGGCCAAACGCTCAGTGGCATGAACAATCAAGGCACGACCATTGGGCATCGCAGCTGCTCCTTTCGTCGAAGACTCCATCCAGGGTTGATGCCATAGTGCGACTTGGTGGCCTGCCTGAAGGCCATGCTGAGTGCCTTGATTGAGAATAATCATTTGCAACGAACCCACGAAGTGCCTATCGTTCTCCAAATAGGCCACCTGCGCCTCAGATAACACCGGTGACACAGTCGGCGGCATGGCTGCGGCAATCGAGCTTGCCATAGGCAGCATACTGAGCTCCTCAGGAATCAACAAATCCCCCACCTGAATTTCACAGTTCGATTGCGTGATTTGAAATTCATTTTGTTGTGTCGAAGCATTTCCACTGAGCCATTGAACTGCACCCACGTCGTGCGCCACATAGCCGAGTACCTCATCCGTGAGGGGGTTTTGTATTGGCAAGGGAGCCCGCACAATACGCCAGCGAGTACCGGGGTTGAAATGCCCATAGACAGTGACCTTGTCCATCGCAGCCCAAAGGGTACGACCCTCATGACCTTGGGAAATTGCCGGGGCCTGCCCTAAGACAGTGGGATCAAGGTGAACAATACGGCTGAAGAAGGCCTGGTGCGCCAGCGTAGGCACCATAGATTTGATGTTCGCAGTTTGTGCATGAACGTCCAAACCCAGCCCATACTTGAACAGAAGAGCGAGAAATAAACACCAACGAATACAAGTCATGATATGCAAAATTAGCCAGCCAGTGATAAGGTGTCGGCCCAAATATTCTGAGCCCAGGACCAGGCATATTGCCCCTCCAGTACAGAAATACCGCTAGAAACACCGCCGGAACCGGCTACGGTTTTAAAGGTTTTTTCTGGTGCGTCGTACTGATGAACCGATGCCACATGAATGGCTTCAGATGCCGAGACAAAGCTGTAGCAAGTATTCATTACCACCGGCGAGGCTGCAACGGCTTCGCCCCGCAGTAAAGCAATGATGGCGGCAGCCGCCACTTTGGCTTGTTGGTTGGCCATATGCCCACTTTTAGGCATTTGCGGGGCTGATAATGTTGCATCACCCAATATGTGCACATGAGGCACCAAGGTGCTTTCAAGGGTGAGCCAGTTGACACTGGCCCATCGTTGATTTGGGGCCACAGCGCCCGCCTTAACCGCCAAATCACCTGCCCGCATCGGTGGAATCACATTCAACACATCTGCCCGCACGTTATCAAAATCGAGTACAGCGGTTTGAGTAGCCACATCAACTTCCTTGATGGCTTGGTTAGATCGGTATTCGATCATGCCCCCATAGTAATCTTTGAAAGCTTTCTCAAACAGCGCTTTTTTTGAGAGGATGTCAGGGTTGGCATCCAAAATCAGTACCTTCGATCGGGGCTTGGCTTTTTTAAAGTAACTGGCTACCATACATGCCCGCTCATAAGGCCCCGGGGGGCAGCGGTAGGGCGCAGCAGGAATAGTAATGGTATAAACACCACCATCGCGCATGCCTTGTAATTGCTGACGTAAAGCCACGGTTTGCCCCCCCGCTTTCCACGCATGCAATATCTTACCGTCGGCGGCATTCAAGCCCCCTATCGCATCGGCCATGAAGTCAACCCCGGGTGACAGAACCAAACGGTCGTAGCGCAATGATGAGCCATCCGCCAAGCGCACCCGCTTGCCTTGCGCATCCACATCCACCACCTCGGCTTGAATGCGCCGAACACCCGATTTTTCCAAACCGGCATAGGTCATGCTGATATCCGCAAGGGATTGACGCCCCTCCAGCACCAGATTAGACATAGGGCATGATATGAACGAGGATTGACGCTCAATTAACGTGACATCAATGGCCCCGCCTCCCCATTTTTTCAAGTAGCGCGCAACCGTAGCCCCGCCAAAGCCGCCACCGACCACCACCACATGACCCATCGAGGCTTTGCGCCCAGAGCTGGCGCAACCGGCCAATGACAGCATGCCGATGGAGCCCAGCGCAGCACTGCCTGCTAAAAATTGCCGACGGCGCGAAGAATACGGTGTTTTGGCTTGGGCATTAGACATTACTGTGACATTTTCTTTTGATCAGCAAAGAAAGCGGCCAAGGCGTGAATTTGTTCATCCGTATAGCCTTTGGCAATTTGGTGCATGATGGTGCCCGTGCGGCCACCATTTTTGTAAAGGGTCAGTATTTCTACCATTTGAGCTTGTGGCATACCGGCCAAGCTGATAAAGCCCGCCCCTTGGGTGCGGCCATCGGTACCATGGCAGTTGGCGCAAGTGGCCGCCAGTTGTTGTCCAACCAAGTGGCCCAGCGGCTTAGGCACGCTGCTGCTGGGCAATTCCGTGGCACTTAAAGGCAAGCCTATAGCCCAGGCCATGCACATGAGTACCGCCGCCCGTAAAGTGCGCATTATTTGGCACCCGCCAGAATCCACCCTGCCAGCGTTTTGGCATCAGCTTCGCTGAGCTGATTTTGTGCAGGCATAGCAACAGGCCCCCATTTACCAGCGCCTCCAGCCTTGATGCTTTTGGCCAGCACAGCCACGGCATCTTTTTGACCCGCATATTTTTTAGCAACGTCTTTGTAACCCGGGCCAACGACTTTATTTTCAACGGCATGGCAGCCTAAACAAGCGTTTTTGCTGGCCAGTTCTTTACTCGCCCACACAGGGCTGGCAACCAAGAATAAGCTTAATGCTAAAGTTTTCATAGGAGAGACCTCAGGCAATAGTGGGTTGAGAGTGATGGGTAAATGATAAATGAATTCTCGCGATTTGATTCAGGTAAATTACCACTGAGGCGCCAACTCAGCCAGACCGTGCGGTAATTCATGAGGATGATCAAAGGTAACGATTTCAAAAGCATCAGGATCGGAAAGTAAATTTCTGAGTAAACGATTATTCAAGGCATGCCCGCCTTTGAATGCGGTATATCGTGCCAATAGAGGTTTACCGAGCACATGCATATCACCAATGGCATCCAGAATTTTGTGCTTGGCAAATTCATCGTCATAACGAAGCCCCTCGGCATTCAAAACACGATAATCATCCACCACAATCACGTTTTCCATACTACCTCCCAGGCCTAAACCTCGGGTACGCATGAGCTCAACATCTCGGGTAAAGCCAAAAGTGCGAGCGCGGGCGATATCCGATTTGTAGCGGCCCGAACCCAAATCGAAGGTAACCCGCTGCCCTGTGGCATCCAGCGCAGGGTGTTTGAATTCAATCTCAAAGCTTAGGCTGTAGCCGTGATAGGGCTCAAGCCGCGCCCATTTCAAGCTTGTGCCTTCACCCTCTTGCAAGGAAACAGGCTTGGTTACGCGCAAAAACTGCTTAGGCTCGTTTTGCAAAACGATGCCCGCACTTTGCAGCAGAAAAACAAAACTGGCTGAACTACCATCCAAAATAGGCACCTCTTCGGCCGTGATGTCAATCATCAAATTATCCAAGCCGAGCCCGGCACAAGCTGAGAGCAAATGCTCAATCGTTTGCACTTTGGGGCCATCGGGGGTGCCGTTGGGCGTGATGGCCGTGGCCATGCGCGTATCACTTACCGCAAAAGGGTTTACCGATATTTCTACCGGCGTGGGCAAATCAATACGACGAAACACAATACCCGTATTCGGCGGCGCAGGCCGCACGGTAAGCTCTACCTTACGGCCACTGTGAACGCCCACCCCCACACAACGGGTGATCGACTGAAGGGTACGCTGCGCAATCATGAGCAATATTTTCGCTGATTTTTGCGCTTCGTGCTCGCTGGCATCGGCAAACCCCTACAGCGCCTGAGCACTGCTAAGGGATTGCACATCAGTCAGCTTGACGGCGCAAAAATGCAGGGATGTCAATTTCATCCATACCATTGCTAGCCAAGGCCTCCACGCGAGCAGCAGCTTGCGTACGTGGGTTACGCCATACCGTGGGCACGCCCAATCCGGCATAACCTTTTTGCCCCTCAACCACAGTCATACCCGCATCGGACTGCAAGGGTCTGGCAATTGCCGACAAACCATCGGTGCCGGTACGCAATAAGGGTTGTTGGGCCACGGTAGGCACTACGCTGAGCGGCTTGCGGGCAGGGTTTAATCCGGTCGCAATCACAGTGACGCGCATTTGATCGCCCAGGCTATCGTCATACGCAGCACCGTAAATCAAATGGGCATCTTCAGCCGCATAGCGTTTGATGGTGTTCATCGCATGCTTGCTTTCCGATAACTTGAATGTATTGCGGCTAGCCACCAAAAGCACCAATATGCCACGCGCTCCAGACAGATCAATGCCCTCAAGCAAAGGGCAGGCCACGGCCGACTCGGCAGCTTTGGTAGCGCGATCTGGGCCACTGGCCTGTGCCGTGCCCATCATGGCTTTGCCAGGTTCGCTCATCACCGTTTTCACGTCCTCAAAGTCGACGTTCACCAGGGCATCCATGTGAATGATGTCGCTAATGCCGCCGACAGCATTGCGCAACACATCATTTGCGCTGGCAAATGCTTGCTCTTGAGAAATATCGTCACCCAAAACCTCCAGCAGTTTTTCGTTCAACACCACAATCAAGCTATCTACATTGGCTTCTAATTCGGAGGTGCCGGCATCAGCCTGCTTAGCACGGCGTGAGCCCTCAAACTCAAAGGGTTTGGTGACCACACCAACCGTGAGTATGCCCATTTCTTTGGCTACTCGGGCTACCACCGGCGCCGCACCGGTTCCTGTGCCGCCGCCCATACCGGCAGTAACGAACACCATATGGGTGCCTTCAAGGGCATCACGAATGGTTTGCTCAGCCTCTTCTGCTGCAGCCTTACCCACTTCAGGTCTGCCACCTGCCCCTAAGCCCTTTTGCCCCAGTTGAATCAACTCATGCGCTTGACTGCGATTCAATGCTTGCGCATCGGTATTGGCGCAAATAAACTCTACGCCATTCATCCCCTCGCGAATCATGTGTTCGACTGCATTGCTGCCGCCCCCACCCACACCAATGACCTTGATACGGGTACCTTGGTCAAATTCGTCAATCATTTCAATAGCCATTGTGAATCTCCTTCGTTACTGCAGTTGCCAATTAAAAAGTTAAAAATCTCTTCGCTTTCAAAGAACAATTAGTGCGAGTTTCTTGCATCACTCGACTTCTTTTTTAGAAATTTCCGATAAACCAATCGCGTGCACGCCCCACCCAACCCTTCATAGATCGGTTGGAGTATCCTGTACGCTGCCCGCGTATCCGCTCTAAACGAGCGTCTTCGAGCAAACCCATCACTGTCGCAGAGCGAGGATTGGCGACGATGTCTGCCAAAGGGCCGTTGTACAGCGGTACACCTTTGCGCACCGGCTTGAGAAAAATATCCTCGCCTAATTCAATCATTCCTGGCATCACCGATGAGCCACCGGTCAGCACGATGCCACTGGATAACAGTTCCTCATAGCCACTGTCACGTATGACTTGCTGCACCAAAGTAAAGATTTCCTCTACCCGAGGCTCTGTGACGCCGCCCAAAGCCTGCCGGCTCAGCATCCGCGGCTCTCTGTCGCCCAAACCAGGCACCTCCACCTGTTCATTGACATCGGCCATCAACTGCTTGGCCACAGCAAAACCCACTTTAATTTCTTCGGCGTCTTTGGTGGGGGTACGCAAAGCCATGGCGATATCGCTGGTGATTAAATCGCCGGCAATGGGGATCACCGCCGTATGCCGAATGGCACCATCGGCAAAAATCGACACGTCGGTGGTACCTGCACCGATATCCACCAATGCCACCCCAAGGGCTTTTTCATCTGGGGTCAGTACAGCATGGCTACTAGCGCAAGCATTCAGCACCAGCTTTTCTACTTCAAGACCACAACGCCTCACACATTTGACAATATTCTCTGAAGCACTGGTGGCTCCTGTCACCAAATGCACCTTTACTTCCAGCCGTCCCCCACTCATACCTATGGGCTCTTTGACTTCGTGGTTATCGATAATGAATTCTTGCGGCTCAATCAAAAGTAATTTTTGATCATTGGGTATCTGAATGGCCTTGGCGGTTTCCACCACTCTGGCGGTATCTAGGGCAGATACCTCACGATCCCGCACAATCACCATCCCAGTCGAGTTCAAACCTCGAATATGGCTTCCGGTGATGCCGGTGTAAACTCGGGTAATTTTACAGCCCGCCATCATTTCAGCCTCTTTGAG
Organism: Burkholderiaceae bacterium; assembly: GCA_032122355.1. Taxonomy (GTDB): domain Bacteria; phylum Pseudomonadota; class Gammaproteobacteria; order Burkholderiales; family Burkholderiaceae_C; genus RFTU01. The sequence goes on along the minus strand of JAUMCS010000004.1, from coordinate 17,886 downwards.
TGCTTGCTGAATGCTTTGAACGGTAGCATCAATATTCACCACCACACCCCGCTTAAGCCCTTGAGTTGGCGCTATACCCAATCCGGCCAGTCGCAACTCTCCCTCTGGGGTGATTTCTGCGACAACTGCCATGATTTTGGCCGTACCAATATCCAAGCCCACCACAATATCTTTGTATTCTTTAGCCATTTTTTTGGTTTTTCATAAATTAGAGAATGAATTGATATCTGCCAGACGCACGGCATAGCCTTGCGTATGCCGCAGGTCTGCATATAACAAGCTTTTGTGATACAGGGTTGTTGCTCTTTGAACGTTGGTCACAAAGTGCTGGCACCTGTCGAGAATTTCCGCTTGCGTGCCTCGACCCATTTCAATTTGTACTTGGTTATCCATAGCGACCGCCCAAGAACCCCTTGGCGATAGACGCAACCATGCGATATCGGCGCTGGCTTTTCCGCCATTGACCCTACCCAACGGGGCCAGTACCGGCATCAACTCACGGTACAACTGCCACATTTCACTGATACGGTCTTTTGATCCTATGAATTGAGGTAACTTTTCATCCTCCACGTCTGCAGCATTGGCATAAAAAAGTTCACCATGGTTGTTTACCAAGCCATCCATCTGGCTGATCGATTCTGGAGTTCCTTCGGGCTCTGAGCTGTTATTGGCTCCCCTCCACAGTGCAACGGCTTGATGCTCCAAGAGCTCTACCTCAAGGGTATGAGGCCACACACGCCGAAGCTTGGCCTCTCGAACCCAAGGTACACTCTCAAATGCCTTGCGAGCTTGATCCAGTTGCAGCGTAAAAAAGTTACCCTTGATCAAAGGTACAGCATGCGCTCTGATGCTGGCTATTCCGTTGTGCTCAAGATCACCTTTGATTTCAATGCGTCGAAAGGCCCAGGACGAATGTTGGCTTACCCAACCAGCTGCTAACAAGATAAGTAACAAGATGGCACCCCACATCAAGGCCCTAGACGTACTTTGCATCAACTGCACATCCAAAGGCAATTCAACAGGGAAAGAACGAGAGCTTAAATTCAACATCTCATTCCTCACCTAATCGGGTACCCGCAAGCGTTGGCTGATGGCTGTCTAACCGCGCCGCCGCCAACAATTGCAAACAAAGCTCGGGATAGGCAATGCCTGCACTTCGCGCTGACATGGGCACCAGCGAATGATCGGTCATGCCAGGTGCCGTATTGATTTCAAGGAGAAAGGGTTTGCGGTCTTGCGCTCTGATGATGATATCCGCACGAGCCCAGCCACGACAGCCAATGGCACGATAGGCTTGAAGTGTGAGCGCTTGAATTTCAGCCTCTTCTGTCGTAGATAATCCGCTAGGGCAATGGTAGCGAACCGCATCGGTATAGTATTTGTTTTGGTAATCATAGCCCTCTACCGGAGGCACAATCCGAACCACCGGCAAGGCCCGGGCCGTATCACCCTCACCCAGCACGGGGCAGGTAACCTCATCTCCCTCAATAAAGGATTCACACAAAATATCCGCATCACACTGACTGGCTTGTGTCAAAGCTTGTGGCAAATCAGATAAACGCACCACTTTGCTCACCCCAATCGATGAGCCTTCCTTCGCGGGTTTCACAAACAAAGGCAAGCCCAATGTTTCTATCATGCGCGGCACCGGCTGATCGAATCGGTCTTGCCCCGACAGTCTCAACCAAGGCGGCGTGGAAAGGCCATGAGCTTGCCAGATCAATTTCGTCATGATTTTGTCCATGCCAATAGCGGATGCCATGACACCGGAACCCGTGTAGGGTATGCCCATGGTTTCCAGGCAACCCTGAATACAACCATCTTCCCCACCCCGCCCATGCAAAGCGATAAATGCACGCTCAAAATGTTCTTTTTGCAAGTGCAAAATATCTTGATGGGCGGGGTCAAAAGCGTGAGCATCCACGCCCAGGCCTCTCAGAGCTTGCAGCACTCCGGTGCCACTCATCAGTGAAATATCTCGCTCGGCTGAGCTACCGCCCATTAAAACCGCGACTTTGCCTAAGGATGATGTCAATTTGCTCATGCGTTTTCTCCGGCCAGCTTTTGTACCAGTTGTGAGGCTACTGCGCCTATGCTGCCTGCCCCCATCAGGATGACCACATCCCCTTCGGTTGCAAGGTTAATAATGGCTTCAGGAACTTCGGTTAAAGACTCAACAAACAAAGGATCTACCTTGCCAGCAATGCGCAATGCCCGCACCAAAGCCCGACTGTCCGCCGCAACGATCGGCGCTTCACCCGCTGCGTATACTTCCGTGAGCACCACGGCATCGGCTTGCCCCATCACACGCACAAAATCCTCAAAACAATCCCGTGTTCGGGTGTAACGATGCGGCTGAAATGCCAATATCAATCGCCGCCCAGGAAAGGCACCACGTGCTGCTGACAGCACGGCACCCATTTCAACCGGATGATGACCATAATCATCGACTAGTGTAATTTGCCCTCCTTGTGGCAGGGGCCAATCACCATAACGCTGAAAGCGCCGACCCACACCCTGAAATGCGGCCAGTGCGGTTGTCATGGCCTGATCGTCTAGTTCCAATTCAGTGGCAACCGCTATCGTGGCTAATGCGTTGCGTACATTGTGCTCACCAGGCAAATTCAAACGTATCGATAGATCGGGCATATCTGTGCCATTGCGTCTTCGACAAATGAATTGCATTTGCCCCCCAGGTAAGGCTTGCACATCCATAGCCCGTACTTGCGCATGCTCGGATAATCCGTAGGTGATCAAAGGCCGGCTGACCAAGGGCAAAATGGATTGCACACCCGGGTCATCCACACACACGATGCCGGCACCATAGAAAGGCATGCGATGCAAAAAATCAACAAAAGCCGTTTTTAATTTGGCGAAGTCATGGCCATAAGTTTCCATGTGATCCGCATCAATATTGGTAATCACGCTCAACACAGGGTTGAGATTCAAAAATGACGCATCGCTCTCATCAGCCTCCACCACGATGTACTCTCCGGTGCCCAGCGCCGAATGGCTTCCGGCACTGTTGAGCTTACCCCCGATAACAAAGGTGGGGTCTTTGCCAGCCGCTTCCAGAACGGTGGCCACCAGCGATGTCGTCGTGGTTTTACCATGGGTTCCAGCGATAGCAATACCTTGCTTGAGGCGCATCAGTTCAGCCAACATCACCGCACGAGGCACGATGGGAATACGTTTACTGCGTGCAGCCAATACCTCCGGGTTATCTGATTTCACCGCGGTTGAAATCACAACCGCTTGCGCATCACCCATATATGCCGCATCATGCCCAATGTGGATACCAATACCCAGGCGCGCCAGATGCTCAGTGACTTTGCTAGACGCTTGATCCGAGCCGGAAATGGAATATCCCAAGTTATGCAAAATTTCTGCAATGCCACTCATGCCTGAGCCGCCAATACCCACAAAATGTATGCGTTTGACTGCGTGTTTCATAGGCTATGCTCCAGCCACTTTTCCATTTCATTGACGATGGAAGCCGCCGCCTTGGGTTTAGCCAATGCACGGGCTCGTTCAGCCATCCTTAATAGGGTTTCACGATCCAAGGTTTGAATCACTTGCGCCAGCGCTGGTACATTCGTACTTTTTTGTTCGATATGAATAGCAGCCCCCTGTTGCTGCATATACAAAGCATTGTGTTGTTGATGGGAGGTGGTGCCCAGCACCAACGGAATCAAAATGCTGGGCACTCCGGCCATACACAATTCGCTGACGGTAATGGCACCGGCTCGGCAGATCACCAAATCACACTCTGTGAGCGCCTGAGCCACGTCTTCAATAAAAGGCTGTACTTTCACCCAGGGCAGCAATTCGCACGAGCTATAGTCTGCGGCGACGCTTTCCTCATGCCCTGCCCCCGTTTGATGCAGAACGTAGGGCCGCGCATGAGCGGGCAGCAAAGCCAATACTTGGGGTAGCAATTGGTTGATTATACGCGCGCCCAAGCTACCCCCCATCACCAAGATACGCAAGGGCCCGGCACGATGCGCAAAGCGCTCAGCAGGAGGGGCTATTTCTTCAATCGCCACACGCACAGGATTACCCATGACCTTTTCTTTAAGCCCCAAGGTTCCTGCACTCGGCTCGAACCCCATAGCCAAGCCGGTCGCCAAGGGGCGAAGTAGCCGATTTGATACCAGTAAAGCGGCATCGGCATTCACCAACATCAACGGTTTACCCCTCAGCCAGGCCGCCATTCCGCCCGGCACACAGATGTAACCGCCCATACCAATCACCAGATCCACCTGTGTTTTTTGTATCATGCGGGCACCCGATATCAGTCCGGTGATGAAATACCAGCACCCGTTGAGCGTATGCATCAAACCTTTACCACGCATACCCGTAAAGGGGATGGTATGCATAGGAATGCTTTGCTGCGGCACCCAGCGGTTTTCCATGCCCGTACGTGTACCCAACCAGCTCACTGCCCAGCCTCGGGCTTTAGCCTCTTGGGCGATGGCCAAACCAGGCATGATGTGCCCTCCGGTGCCCGCCGCCATGATTAACAAATGCGGCTTCATAATCTGGCTCCCCGCATCATCTGCCGCGTTTCGAGGTCTACACGCAATACCAATGCCAAAGCAATAAAGTTCATGATCATGCCCGAGCCACCATAGCTCAACAGCGGCAAGGTTAACCCCTTGGTGGGCAGGGCACCTAAGTTCACACCGATATTGAATAAACTTTGGAAGCCCAGCCATATACCCACACCTTGCGCAACCAAACCCGAAAATACACGGTTCAAAATGATCGCCTGCCGCCCTATGGAAAAACATCGATAGGTCAGCCATATAAAGGCCAGAGCGATACTGGTGACAGCGACAAAACCCAGCTCTTCTGCAATGACGGCCAGAATGAAGTCGGTATGCGCTTCAGGCAGATAAAACAATTTTTCCAAACTATTACCCAAACCCTGGCCGAATAACTCTCCCCGGCCAAAAGCAATCAAGGCATGGGTGAGCTGATAAGCCTTGCCTTGAGCGTAGGTAGGATTCCAAGGATCGAGATAAGCAAAAATGCGCTGCCGACGGAACTCACTGAAAAATATCATGAGAGCGAAAGCACCGGCAAAAATGGCAATACTCAAAAAGAAGGTACGGTGGTTCACACCGCCCAAAAATAAGATACCGAGTGAAATAGCAGCAATCACCACAAAAGCACCCATATCAGGCTCCGCGAGCAATAAGCCGCCCGTTAAACCCAAAGCCAGCACCATCGGTAACAAAGCTCGGAAAAAGTGCTCGCGCACCGCCATTTTGCGCACCATGTAATTCGATGCATACAACACCATGGCCAACTTGGCAAACTCGCTGGGCTGAAAATTGATAATACCCAATGAAATCCAACGCCTGGCACCGTTAACGCCCTTACCAATGAAGGGAATGAGAACGATAATCAACAAAAACAAGGCCAACAAAAATAATTTGGGCGCATGGCGTTCCCACACGCTCATGGGTACTTGAAGCGCCATGGCACCCAGCACCCCGCCCAAGGCTATCGATACCGCATGGCGCACGACAAAATGGGTTGATTCATAGCGCATAAAACGTGGGCTATCCGGCAAGGCCACCGAAGCGGAGTAAACCATCACTAAGCCAAGTGCCAAAAGCGCTGTGACCACCATAATCAAACTTTGATCAATACGCTGCCAGGCCAGTTGGCCTGAACTGTGCTGCGTGCGGGCCCAATCATGAATGGGAACCTGAGCAAGTGAAGAGTGGCGTCGCCCCCGCAACCCTCGTAGTGGCCATCTCACGCAACGCAGGATAATACTTTTCAACGAGTGTCCATTCATATCATGACACCCTCTACGGAAGCGAATGATCGAACCAATTCCACAAACACCTCAGCACGATGAGCGTAGTTGCGAAACTGATCCAAACTTGCACAAGCCGGACTTAATACAACCGTGTCACCCGCTTGAGCCCAGGTCACAGCCGCGTCAAATGCGGCAGGCAAATCCGAATAACAAGCCAGCGGTAAGCCCGCAGCGGAGCAAGGTTTCAGTGCTTGAGCGATAGCATCGGCATCTTGGCCATACACAGCCACCGCACGCGCATGGCGCATGATGGGCTCAGCTAAGGGAGAAAAATCCTGGCCTTTACCATCTCCGCCCAATAGCAATACCAAACGTCCCGTAGCCTGATCAGCGCCCAACCCGTTAATCGCCGCCAAAGTGGCACCCACATTGGTGCCTTTGCTATCGTCAATAAATTCGATGTCAGCCACACGAGCCACCCAACTGACACGGTGGGGCTCTCCAACATACTCCCTCAAGCCATGTATCATAGGCCCTATCGCACAACCGATAGCCTGAGCCAAAGCCAATGCAGCCAAGGCATTGGCTGCATTGTGCCGGCCACGAATGCGCAGTGCATCCGCTGGCATTAAACGCTGCAGCAACAGCGGCTCGGCGGCATCTTCAGGTTCTGCGTCGGGATGAGCTCGCACGAGCCAAGCTAAACCGTTTTCTTGAACCACACCAAAATCACCCGGAGAAGTTGGCGCTTTCAATCCAAAACGCACCACCTTTCTCTTTATTGCACGGCCTGGTCGCCCTCGAGAACCTTTGGTTGGAATGGGCTCAGGCACCATAGCCTCGACCACCGCATCATCACAATTCACAATCATGGTCGTGCTTGGCCATACCGATTCTCTTGCCGCTCCATAAATTCGTGCTTTGGCTTGGACATATGAGGCCATATCGCCATGCCAATCCAAGTGATCTTGACTGATGTTGAGCACGACAGCGGCATCGGGTTCAAAACCGGCCACACCCTTTCCGCCTCCATCCAGCTGAAAACTCGAAAGCTCTAACACCCACACTTCAGGCCTTTGCTCGATGGGCAAGCGTAAAGCCTGGGCTAGAGTGTCGAGTAAGGTCGGGCCAATATTACCTGCGGCCACTGCACGCTTGCCCGCACGTTGCACCAGCAAAGTGGTTAAGGCCGTTGTCGTGGTTTTTCCATTGGTGCCAGTGATAGCCAAAACCTGCGGCGCATAAATAGGGTCCACTGTAGCGCCATGTTTTAACTCGGCCATTGCCCTCGTCCACAAATCCAGCTCACCCAGCACTGACTTACCTAATTCCTGAGCCGCGCTCAGCAGCGGTGCGATCCTTGCATCATGCACGGCCAAACCCGGGCTTTTGAGTATCCAATCTACATTTTGCAATTGCTCAAGCAGATCCGCCCCCTGCGGCAACACAGGCATGGCTTGTGCGGTGGGCAACTCTTGTGTAACAACAGCCCAACCCGGCGCACCAGCACGTGAATCCCATGCCGTGACCGATGCTGCACCCTGATGCGTACACCATCGAGCCATGGCCAGGCCAGACTCACCCAGCCCCAATACCCAAACACGAATGCCTTGAAGATATTGCATCAGGGGCTCACCTTAATTTTAGGCTTGATAGCCCAATTAAACACAGCAACATCGTGATGATCCAGAACCTCACCACCACCTGGGTTTCTTTCCATCCCTTTTTCTCGAAATGATGATGCAAAGGTGCCATTAAAAACAGTCTTTTGCCTTGGCCTTGACGTTTTTTGGTGTACTTGAACCAACTCACCTGAAGCATCACAGACAGTGCTTCGATGACAAATATGCCACCCATAATGAACAATACAATTTCCTGGCGCGCAATCACCGCAATAGTACCCAGCGCACCACCCAGGGCTAATGCACCCACATCACCCATAAACACCTGAGCCGGATGGGCGTTAAACCATAAAAACCCCAAACCCGCTCCTGCAATCGCCGCACAAATGACCAATAACTCACCTGAGCCAGGAATATGGGGGAAAAACAAATATTTGCTATAAACCGAATTTCCCACCACGTAGGCAAATATTCCCAGGGCCGACCCAACCATCACCACAGGCATAATGGCCAAACCATCCAAACCATCCGTTAGATTCACGGCATTGCTGCTTCCCACAATCACCAAGTAGGTCAAAATAATGAAGCCCCAAATACCCAAGGGATAGCTGATGGTTTTGAAAAAGGGCACCATCAAATCAGTTCGTGGGGATAGGTTGACATCAAATCCACTTTGCACCCAGTGAATGAACAAATCAGCGACTCTAAAGAACGAACGCTCAGAAACAGCAAAGGCCAAGTAAAACGCAGCCATCAATCCGATCAAAGATTGCCAGACATATTTTTCCCTTGATGACATCCCCTCGGGATTTTTGTGAACCACCTTGCGCCAGTCATCTACCCAACCAATAGCACCAAAACCCAAGGTCACCAACATCACCACCCAAACAAATCGGTTGCTCCAATCAAACCACAACAAAGTGGAGACGGCGATTCCTGCCAAAATCAAAACACCCCCCATGGTGGGTGTACCACTCTTGGCCATGTGCTCGGCCACCCCGTAGGCCCGTATCGGTTGGCCAATTTTCAAAGCCGTCAGGCGGCGTATCACCCACGGCCCTAACACCAAGCCCAGCAACAAAGCGGTTAGGGCTGCCATGACAGCCCGAAACGTGATGTATTGAAATACACGCAAAAAACTCAGATCTTCCGGATAAAATGTTTGCAACCACTGTGCCAGTGCTAACAGCATACAACGCCCCCCTGAAATTCACGAACAACGCGCTCCATCTTCATAAAACGTGAACCTTTGACCAATACCGAAGCACAGTTTGGCCACTCTGAGAGTGCCGCTATCAAACCTTCCGCATCTGAAAAATGCCGCGCCCCTGGGCAAGCCTGCGCTGTGTATTGCGTAAGCTCTCCAGCTGCCCACACTGCAGCTAGCCGGCGTGCAGCCGCATAATGCCCTAATTCCGTGTGGAATTCGGGACCCTTTTCCCCCACCTCGCCCATATCCCCCAGAATCAAGCCATGAGGGCCGGGTAGGGTGGTCAATAAATCAATCGCAGCTCGTACCGAATCGGGATTAGCGTTGTAGGTGTCGTCGATGACATCCACCATCTTTCCTCGGATGCTAAGCCTTAGATGTTGAGACCGACCGGCAACAGGCCGAAATGCTGCCAACCCCTGGGCAATGGCTTCCAGAGGCGCACCCGCAGCTAATCCCGCACTGGCCGCAGCCAAAGCATTATGAAGGTTGTGAACACCCGCCATATGCAGGTTTAACTCCAACTCGCCCCGGGGCGTTTGCATGCTCAGACCCCAATATGACCCCATCCAAGCAGACCAAATCAGTCGAACATCACAGTTCGAGGCATGGGCTTCATCCGAAGTACTAAAAGTCAAACAACAGCTAGCGGTGCCCGCTAGTTCGTGCCACGTTTGCGTATAGGCATCCAGTGCGGGAAAAACCGCCACTCCCCTAGGCCGCAAAGCACGTAACACTTGACCGTTCTCCTGAGCCACTGCATCTACTGTGTGCATAAACTCTTGATGTTCTCTTTGCGCATTGATGACCACGCCTACCGTTGGCTGAACCATGGCCGCCAGCATTGGAATCTCGCCCGGATGGTTCATACCCAGCTCTACCACCGCAGCACGATGGGTCAACTGATCATCATGGCGCAAACGCAATAATGTCAGAGGCACACCGATATGATTATTGAGATTGCCTGTGGTGGCTAAGGCCGCATCACCGCACCAAGCTTGCAAGATACACCGAATCATTTGCGTCACAGTAGTTTTACCATTGCTACCTGTTACCGCAATCAATGCCAATGAAGGTGCCATACGCTGCCTCCATGCTCGAGCCAGAGCCTGAAGCGCTTCCAGCGTATCCTGCACTTCTATACCTGATAGTTCGGCGGGGATAGTGCCCACCTGAGCGATCACCGCAACCGCGCCAGCGTCATAGGCCTGCAGCAAAAAAGCATGGGCATCATAGCGTTCACCTTTGAGCGCTACAAATAAATCCCCGAGCTGCAAGGTGCGCGTATCGGTATGAACGCGATGTATCTGTATGCCAGAGTCACCCACCACACGAGCCATCAATCCCTGACTCTGTAGAAGTTGTTGCGCTTGCCCGAGTGTCATCATCGGTATAGTCATAGGCCCTCCTGTGAAGTCATGTTTGCTTTACGCTGTTGCAAAGCTTTTTGTGCATGAGCCACATCACTAAAAGGAAACTTCTGACCGGCGATTTCTTGATACTGCTCGTGCCCTTTACCCGCCAGCAATACCACATCCTGCGGCTGCGCTTGACGGATGGCAAAAGCAATGGCTTTGGCTCGATCTGCTTCGACCATCACATCCGAAGAGGGCTTCATTCCACTCAAAATACGTTCAATAATGCGCATGGGGTTTTCACTGCGCGGGTTATCGCTGGTTACCACACAATACTGCGCATACCGCTGGGCCACCTGACCCATCAAAGCGCGCTTGCCAGAGTCACGGTCACCGCCACACCCCATAGCCTACCTGAGCGAACTTCCACTGCGCTTTGCAGCGTTTGTAATACCTGCGCCAAGGCGTCAGGCGTGTGTGCGTAATCTACCAGAACCGTCGGAGCCTTCTTATCGGGCCCGGGTACACGCTCTAAGCGACCGGGTACCGGACGCAATAATTGTGCCGATTCAGCGGCCTCCGACAGGGAATACCCCCAGGCCGTCAAGCTGGCGATCACCGCCAACAAATTCGACACATTGTATCGCCCCATCAATTCTGTTTGCACCCATTCAGATGCACTAGCCGCGAGCCCATGACCCACCATAAACCGCATGCCCTCGCTCTGTATTTCTAGTTCGGTGGCACGAATATGTTGGGATGCGCTCAGGATGCTATTTGGCAACGCCTCCAAGCCATACGTCCAAATCGATACATCGGGGCGCTGGTTTTGAAGATCGGCGACTAACTCCCGCCCTTTCTCATCATCCGTGTTGATTATGGCGTAGCGCAAATCAGGCTTATCAAACAATTGACGCTTGGCTTGCCAATAGTTATCCATGGTGCCGTGGTAGTCGAGATGATCTTGCGTGAAGTTGGTGAATATAGCGGTATGAACCGGGAAGCCCACCAGCCGATGATCTACGATACCAATCGATGAAGCCTCTAAAGCACAAGCCCGCACACCGGCACGATCCCAGGTACATAAAGCCGTTTGTAGTTGAATCGGATCAGGGGTGGTCAAGCCTGTCGCTTCTAGCTCTGCTACACAATCGTGGCGCCATTGTGGCTCACCCACACCTAGGGTACCCACAATAGCACAGCGCATGCCCAAATGATGCAAAGCCTGCGAAAGCCACCAACTCACCGAAGTTTTACCATTCGTACCGGTAATGGCCAAAGTTTGTATGCGCTGTCCAGGGTTGTTGTACACGGCCGCAGCGATAGCGCCAGCATGTTTTTTTAAATCATGTAATGCACACACTCGTTCATCGTTGAAAGCAAATGCCTCCCATCCTTGTGCATCCACCAAACAGGCACTGGCCCCAGCCGCCAAGGCAGCTGGCACATACTGACGCGCATCAACCGCTGCGCCTGGCCAAGCGATAAATCCATCACCCGCATGAATGCGGGCACTGTGACTATGCAATTGCCCTGTGACGCGCTCCCGTAACCAATCGATGGCTGCTTGAGCATGGGCCAAGACCTGCGCGCGTGATACACTCATCTCAGGCTCTCCTGCTGCAACGAGACATCTGGACGCAGTGCAAGCACCTGATTTTTTACCTCTAAATCAGGGGGCACTCCCAAAATACGCAGCGTTTGGCCGGCCACCTGACTAAACACCGGCGCTGCGACTTCTCCACCATAAAACACACCTGCACTGGGCTCATCGACCATCACCGCCACCACAATGCGCGGATGGCGCACGGGCGCCAATCCCACAAACCAAGCACGATAGCGGTTACTGGCATAGCCTCTACCTTCATTCTTTTTAGCCGTTCCGGTTTTCCCGCCCACGCTGTAGCCTGCGGTTTGTGCCTTCGTCGCAGTACCTCCAGGGCTGGTCACCATTTCCAACATGGTCAGCACCTCACTCGTGGTTTGCGGCGAGAAAATTCGATATCCTGTTTTGGGCTTTTCTTGATGCAACACAGACAGGGGAATGAGTTCGCCATCATTGGCGAACACGGTGTAGGCCTGAGCCAATTGAAACAAACTCACCGACAAACCGTAGCCATACGACATGGTGGCTTGCTCAATCGGCCTCCAGGTCTTGTAAGCACGCAAGCGACCGGTTACAGCCCCCGGAAACTCGATATTGGGGCGGTGCCCGATGCCCAGCTGTGCGTACAACTCCCATAGCTCTTTCGGTGTCATTTGCATCGCCATCCGAACAGTGCCCACGTTGCTAGATTTTTGAATCACTTGCTGCACACTGAGATAACCATTGGGATGAGAATCGCGTATAGGCACCCCCCCAACCACCATGCTGCCCGGAGATGAGTTAATAGGCGTTTGGGGTGTCACACGTTTGGTTTCTAAAGCCCAGCCTACAACCAAGGGCTTTATCGTTGATCCCGGCTCAAAAATATCCGTCAGGGCGCGGTTTCTGATCTGAGCTCCGGTACGATGTTGTTTTTCCAAAGGGTCATAGCTGGGGTAGTTGGCCAAGGCCAGCACCTCGCCACTTTTGGCATCGAGCACCACCACACTGCCTGATTGAGCTTTGTGCTCCTGAACCGCTTGACGCACACGCTGATAGGCAAAAAACTGGATCTTAGAATCAATCGACAAATGGACATCTTGCCCATCCACAGGCTCGACCACCTCTCCACCATCTTCCACGGTACGCCCTGTACGATCTTTAATCACCAGCCTTGAACCGTGGGTACCCACTAAATGCTTTTCAAAGGCCAGCTCAATACCCTCTTGCCCTCTATCATCGGCATTGGTAAAGCCCACCACATGGGCCGCCGACTCCCCTTCTGGGTATGAACGCTGGAACTCTCGACGCTGCCCCACCCCACGGATTCGCAATGCCAAAACCTGTTCAGCCACTGCAGGATCGACAAATCGCTTAAGCCAGGCAAAACGCGACTCATCATCTTTGACTTTTCGATTGAGCTCTTCTAACGAAATTTGTAATGCGAGAGCCAATTTTTTCCGTTCAGCAGATGTAGCGACAAATTCCTTGGGATCCACCCAAATCGAAGGCACGGCTACACTGCCGGCCAACATATTACCGTGACGATCCAAAATTCGCCCCCGATTGGCGGGTAAGGTTTGATGGTGGTTGTAGCGCTTCTCACCTTCCTCTTGATAAAAATCAGGCCGTATCAACTGAATGTACGCAGATCTTCCAATCCAAGCCAGTGCAACGCAACCTGCTAGAACCATCAGCAATCGCTCTCGCCATGCCGGTGTAGGTGAAGTCAGCAAAGGGCTAGAAACATAGCTCATGGCGCAACCACCTGAGATGCGGCGGCATCCATATACAAAGTCACCGCAGGCGTGGCGGTTTGCATATGCAAACGCTCGCGCGCAACCTTATCGATGCGCAAGTGCGTGGCCTGCTCTTCTCTCATAGCCAAAAGCCTAATTTCCTCGATTTTGAGCCGAGCGGCCTCGGCCTTGGCTTTTTCTGTGGCAGCAAACAAGCGCCTATCTTCATACGCAATTTGCACCATGCCCATACTGCTAACCATCAAGGCCGCCAAGAGCAGAAAGTTGATGCGATTCACCGCACACCCCCGCGTTGATCCATTTCAACCCAAGGGGCATGGGTACGTTCGGCCACCCGTAAAACCGCCGACCGAGCTCGTGGATTCGCAGCCACTTCCTCGTCACCGGGTTTGATTCGCGCCACCAATTTCAATGGCATATCGGGGGGCATCACAAAAGGCATACGCCTATCTAGTTCAAAGCGACTATATTGAGCAAAAAACGATTTCACGATGCGATCTTCAAGGGAGTGGAAACTGATCACAGCGATGCGCCCCGCCGGAGCCAATATTTGTGCAGCAGCTTTGAGGCCCTGCTGGAGCTCTTCGAGTTCGGCATTGACGTGAATCCGAAGAGCCTGAAACGTGCGCGTGGCGGGGTCTTTCCCGGGTTCGCGGGTTTTGACCACCCGACCCACGAGCTCGGCCAGTGCACGGGTACTGCGCAGCCTTTGTCCTGCCTCTCGGCAAGCCACAATCGCCTTTGCAATCGCCCCAGCAAACCGTTCTTCGCCATAATCACGAATTACCTGCGCAATCTGCCTCTCGGGGGCTTGCTCCAAAAACTCGGCGGCAGTCATACCCATCTGCGAATTCATACGCATATCCAGCGGGCCATCGTGACGAAAGCTGAAGCCCCGCTCCGGGGTATCGATCTGCGGCGAACTCACACCCAAATCGAGCATCACCCCCTGAACCTGAGTAATCCCCAAATCTTGTAGCTGCATTTGCATGTCCGCAAAACTGGCGTGACAAATCTGAAAACGCCCATCCTGAATAGCCTGCGGGCCTTGCAAGGCATAATCCACGGCAACGGGATCTTTGTCGAATGCAATCAACCGAGCGCAAGGGCTTTGCAGCAAATAACGGCTGTGTCCGCCACGACCAAAAGTGCCATCGACATAAATGCCTGCGGCCTGCGCATTGAGCGCAGAAACCGTCTCGTGCAGCAACACCGGCACATGGGGGGCGGGCACATGAGTCGACATTAGATAACATAGTCCTTCAGTGCATCTGGCATACCTTGAGCAATTGTTTGTGCCTCATGAACAGCATAGCGCTGCGCATCCCATAGCTCCAATCGCGACCCCATACCAATGAGCATCACTTCGCGATCTAATCCAGCCCAGGTGCGCAACTCAGGAGCAATCAAAACTCGCGCACCCGAGTCCACATCCACATCCATCGCACTACCCAGAAAAATCCGTCGCCAGCCTTCGGCAGCCAAAGGCAGAGAAAGCAGCTTTTCCCGAAATTGCTCCCATGCCGGACGCGGAAACACCAATAAGCAGCCCGATGGATGCTTGGTGATCGTAAGTTGAGTTTGCACAGCAGTGGCCAACACATCACGATGGCGTGCAGGTACGGTTACCCGCCCCTTGCCATCTAAAGTCAATGCTGAACAGCCCTGAAACACCACCACTACCCGCCCCTACTTATTTCCCTATCACAAACCACAATTAGCCACAAAAAACCACTTTACCCCACTTTACCTCAAACTTTGCACTTTGTCAAAGAGAATTCCAAAAAAAATCAATTCAATCAATCACTTGGAGCGCATCTACGCGCCAAATATGAAAAAATATTTCGTTTGAAATGAACAACTTATAAGCGCATAAGAAAGTGAAAAATCAAGATATTGAACAGGACCGATAAATGAGATTCTTTTTTGCGCTCCCCCTCTTGAAGGCTTAGATATCGCCCCTATAATGAATTGTTAGCACTCGGCCATGATGAGTGCCAAAGCAATGGCCTACATCAAATGAGAAGGCTGATTCTTTTATTTACTTTTTCACTCAAGGAGATGCAATGAAGCTTCGCCCCCTGCACGATCGTGTGATCGTCAAGCGCTTAGAAAATGAAACCAAAACTGCCTCTGGCATCGTTATCCCCGATAACGCCGCTGAAAAGCCTGATCAAGGCGAGGTGCTGGCTATTGGCCCGGGCAAGCGTAACGAAAAGGGTGACTTTGTCGCTTTAAATGTCAAAGTCGGTGACCGCGTTTTATTTGGAAAATACAGTGGTCAATCGGTGAAGGTTGATGGCGAAGAGCTGTTGGTCATGCGTGAAGAAGATCTCTTCGCTGTGGTTGAAAAATAATCCTCACATTCATTTCTTAATTCGGAGAATACAAAATGGCAGCAAAAGACGTTTTTTTTGGCGGGGAAGCACGTGCCCGCATGGTGGAAGGCGTGAATATTCTCGCTAATGCCGTTAAAGTAACCTTAGGCCCCAAAGGCCGTAATGTCGTACTAGAGCGCAGCTTTGGCGCCCCCACCGTCACCAAAGACGGTGTTTCTGTGGCCAAAGAAATCGAGCTCAAAGACAAGCTCCAAAACATGGGCGCTCAAATGGTCAAGGAAGTTGCTTCCAAGACCTCTGACAACGCTGGCGATGGCACCACCACTGCAACCGTCTTAGCACAATCCATTGTGCGTGAAGGCATGAAGTATGTGGCTGCAGGCATGAACCCCATGGACCTCAAACGCGGTATTGACAAGGCCGTGCATGCTTTAGTTGAGCAACTCAAAAAAGCTTCCAAAGCAACCACCACTTCCAAAGAAATCGCCCAAGTCGGCGCCATTTCCGCCAACTCTGATACATCTATTGGCGACATCATTGCCAATGCCATGGACAAAGTGGGTAAAGAAGGCGTGATCACCGTGGAAGACGGCAAGAGCCTTGACAACGAACTCGATGTAGTCGAAGGTATGCAGTTTGACCGCGGCTATCTCAGCCCTTACTTCATCAACAACCCCGATAAGCAAGCAGCCATTCTGGAAAATCCGTTTGTGTTGTTGTTCGATAAAAAAATCAGCAACATCCGCGATTTACTGCCTACTCTTGAGCAAGTCGCTAAGGCAGGTCGTCCGCTGTTAATCATTGCTGAAGATGTCGAAGGCGAAGCCTTGGCCACTTTGGTGGTCAACACCATCCGCGGTATTTTGAAAGTGGTTGCTGTCAAGGCACCTGGCTTTGGCGATCGCCGCAAAGCCATGCTCGAAGACATTGCTATCCTCACCGGCGGCAAAGTGATTGCCGAAGAAGTGGGTTTAACACTGGATAAGGTGCAATTGACCGATCTTGGCCAAGCCAAGCGCATCGAAGTAGGTAAAGAAAACACCACCATCATTGATGGCACGGGTGCTGCTGCTGAAATTGAAGCACGTGTGAAACAAATCCGCGTTCAAATCGAAGAAGCCTCTTCTGACTACGACCGTGAAAAACTGCAAGAGCGCGTAGCCAAATTGGCTGGCGGTGTGGCAGTGATTCGTGTCGGCGCAGCAACCGAAGTTGAGATGAAAGAGAAAAAAGCCCGTGTTGAAGATGCATTGCACGCCACTCGCGCTGCGGTGGAAGAAGGCATTGTGGCTGGCGGCGGTGTGGCACTGTTACGTGCGCGCCAAAACGCCGGCGACATCAAAGGTGACAACGCTGACCAAGATGCAGGCATCAAGTTGGTGTTAAAAGCCATTGAAGCGCCTTTACGTGAAATCGTTTACAACGCTGGTGGTGAGCCCAGTGTGGTGGTCAATGCCGTTATGGCAGGCAAGGGCAACTACGGCTTTAACGCCGCCAACGACACCTATGGCGACATGATCGAAATGGGTATCCTTGACCCCACCAAAGTCACACGTACCGCATTGCAAAATGCTGCGTCAGTGGCTTCGTTGATGCTCACAACCGAAGCCATGGTTGCTGAAGCACCGAAGGAAGAAGCCCCCGTGGGCATGCCTGGTGGCGGCATGGGTGGTATGGGCGGAATGGGCGGCATGGACATGTAATGTCTATGCGGGGCTGATTACATCAACTCTTGCTCTGAGCTCTGGCTCCAAAAAAGGCCTTCCTCTGGGGGGGCCTTTTCTATTGATGGCTTCGTTAAAAACGAGTATTATGTGTTGGCGGGATCAACGGTTGCGGTAGGGACGGAGGTCACCCCCCGCCCCCCGCACAGATCCGTACGTGCAGAATTACCGCATACGGCTCCTGCCTCAGGTATGTGACGCATAGAAGCGCTCCTCTGGATAGGGATGCATCTTGCGGACGGGCGGAATGAAACGCTCGGCAATACGGCTGAACCTGGACCAGGGCAAACGGTGTCGCTGGCTTCTACGCATCAGCGCGTGTCGCCAAGCGCGACCAATTTCGCTGCGCATTCCTTCCAAACGATACAGATTGCCCGACACAGCGTGATAGTTGAAGTATCCCTGAACCACGCGATTTAGCCACTTGCCCACAATGGCGACGGATTCATGCCGTCGTCGCATCAGCACTGCTCGGATGGCTTCGAGTGTCGCTCGCATCCGCTTCTTCACCGTCA
>JAUMCS010000003.1:0-13154 GCA_032122355.1 Burkholderiaceae bacterium | reverse complement strand
TTCGCTAGCGTTCCGTTCCCAAATCCACATTGATGACGATGGCGGCATAGGGACGATGCGGCCTTGCAGCCGCATCAGACTAAAGCCATGGACAACTCTATGAGTTGCCCACAGCTTTACTCTTCCGACCCCATGTCGGGGCTCCCACTATCCATTTAGAATGAGTACTTTTAATCGCTTCGCTCAATCCAACGAGGACATTTCTAATTTGCGCAAATAGCGGACATTTCTAAATTGGTTTGACAGAGATTTTATTTTTTATCTTCGTGAATGTGGTTTTGCTTCTTGTGCAGACATCAAAAACCACACCACCCAAGCCCCACTCAGGTAAGGCCAAAACCAGCCAATCCATTGCGCAAGCCCATGAAAACGCACGAAGCCCCCCTGCTCCCAAGTCTTTAAATTGGCTTCGTAATAGGCATCAGAAGGTAGATTATTGAGGCCTAACTGCAAACCCACAATCAGCAAAATAATCACCACAGCCGTGATACTTGGCGGAACCCACACCCATAAAACACTCACCACCGCTGCCAACGCAATACCCATTGCCGCCTCATGAGTCAACCAACTCAAACTGTGAGTGATACCTACGCTTAATGCCGTTGACACACTCAAGCTCAAAAAACCCAGTGCTACAGCATATAAAGACGAAAAGCCTTTTTGCAAACGCTGCCGCACCATCAATTGCACTGCTAATGCGGGCACGAGTATTCCTAGCGCAACCATCCCACTCCCATAATGAGACTGCATGCCTGGCAAACCCTGCTGACCCAACCAGTTCCGGGGCAAATCTAAGGGCCATGGATAACCCAACACGAAGGGCAAGGGGGTAGGGAATAGCAGGCCCAGCAACCATAACAACAGCAATACCAAACCGCTAGCGCTACTGGCATTGAACCAATCTTGAAACCAACCTCGCCAGCGTTGTAATACACCCCATTGGTGCAAGCACCACCCCAACATAGCCCCGACCGATGCGCCTGCTGTATTTAATGTCCAATCTTTCAACGAAGGTACACGCACAGGCAAAAATTGCTGCAATTGCTCCATAAGCAGTGATAGCAGCGCCGGCCAAAGCAGGGCCCCTAGTAATGCCAAGCCAACAGACCTGCGGCGATGCACAAAGCCCACAAATAAAAAAAATCCCAATGGCGTATAGCCCAGCCCATTCAACCATTCATCGAGTAAACCACTCCAACGCGGCCAAGCCAATACCAATGCATCTGACCAAACCGATACCGGAGGAATACGCCACCCGACAAAGGGATACAAGCTAGCATAAATAATCAACAGTACCCAAGCCAATGCAATCCATAAAGCCAAACTGGGCGGATATTCAGTTTTTGCTAAGGCTCGCAACCGCTCAGTCATGCCATGAGATCCTGAGGTGTTTAACGCTCAATGGGTACACCTGAAGGCTGTATCCAACCCAAGGCATAAGCAACCCATACTAAAATGAATAGCAATATCGACAAAATAACGCGCACAGCCAAAGCCCGCGCCATTTTATTACCTCGCCGGTCATCTTGGGTACCCGATTTCTTTAGCATAAAAAACCCAGCACTGGCCAACGCAGCCAATATACCTAACAATACAATTAAAATTCCTGCTTTCATAAGGCTCAATTGTCGCACCTTCAAGATGAATTTGTTACCCATCCGCCATGAATAAATCCGTTCGCTTGCGCTGGTTCATCGGCCTGGCTACGTTAGCCGGTATGGCTTTAACCGCCAAGTTGGGGTTTTGGCAGCTGCAACGTGCCCAGGACAAAATCAACCGTGCCTCGCTCATTGCTCAGCGCATGGGCGAAGCCGACTGGCCGGCATCCGAACTCGCCAAAGCTCCAGAGGATCTTCCGCAGCAACTCCATCGGTCGGTTCGTGTGACTGGCACTTGGCTTGCGCAACATACCGTTCACCTTGAAAATCGCCAAATGAATGGCAGACCTGGCTTCATAACCCTCACCCCGCTGCTGCTGTCTGATGGCACTGCTGTTTTGGTTCAACGAGGCTGGCAACCACGCCACAGGCTTGATCGTACCCAAGTGCAAACTCCCTTTAGCCCACCACAAACCATTGTCTTGCACGGTCGCATTGCTTCGCCCCCTTCGCAGCTTTTTGATTTCAATAACCATCCTGCGGCAACGACTGAACACCCACCCATTCGGCTGAATATTGAACCAAGGGCTTTTGCGCAAGAAATCAAGCACCCGCTGCGGCCCCTATCGCTATTACAACTAGAACCTGAGCACATATGCTCATCTGATCATCTATGCCAGCCCGCAGCAGATCAGCCACTACTGCGCCAGTGGGCCGACCCTGCGCAAAATAGTAGCAAGCATCATGGCTATGCTTTTCAATGGTTTGCGTTGTGTACACTGATCGCCGGACTTTTTATATGGTTTCAAATCATCCAACCCCTGCGGCGTCATGCGAATTCGGTAAGATGTCAACTTTGAAAACTGTACGCAATATTCATGGCGCTTCCATCACCACCCCCTTGCTGTTCCAACAGCATGAATTCAAATCAGGCCCCTAGCAAACGGCGTTTAGGTCGGTGGAAAATGATACTTATACTGCTGGCATGTGCCTCACCAGTGATTGCTTCATACATCACCTACTACTTCATTCGCCCAGAAGGCCGAACCAATTACGCCACTTTAATACAGCCTGCGCGCCCCATACCATCGGATTTGACACTCAAAACATTAGATGGAAATGATTATGCAACTCACAAGCTCAAAGGACAGTGGCTCTTGCTGACCGTCAGCACCAGCAACTGCGATACAGCCTGTGAAGAACGCTTGTACATGCAACGCCAATTGCGCGAGATGTTGGGGCGTGAGCGTGACCGCGTAGAAAAAGTTTGGCTCATTGCCCATGATCATGCGATTGCCCCTCGCTTGCAACAAGCTCTTGCATCCACACCGGCCATGCATATTTTTCGTGTAAACCCTTCTCAACTCAGCGCATGGCTTGAACCTCAAATCGGCCAACCGCTTGATCAACATCTGTACGTGATTGACCCCATGGGTCACTGGATGATGCGCACCCCCAGCCTAACCCAGCCCGAAAAATTCAAGCGAGACCTAGAAAAACTATTACGCGCATCCTCATTTTGGGACAAAGCAGACACGGCAACCAAGGCTCAACCCTAACATGACCACGCCAACGCTTTGGAATATTGACCCCGCCCTCACCCTGTTAGGCTTGGGGGCTTTACTGGCATGTATACCACTGGCTTGGTGGTGGAAAGTGCATCGGCAAGCTACGCCTTTATTGCGTTTACGGGGCCTGACCTATGTGATTTTGTTTTTAACCTTTGACCTCATCATATTCGGAGCCTTCACTCGCTTAACAGATTCTGGCCTAGGCTGCCCTGATTGGCCTGGTTGTTATGGAAGCGCCAGTCCTATCGGTGCTCATTTGCACATCC
Organism: Burkholderiaceae bacterium; assembly: GCA_032122355.1. Taxonomy (GTDB): domain Bacteria; phylum Pseudomonadota; class Gammaproteobacteria; order Burkholderiales; family Burkholderiaceae_C; genus RFTU01. The sequence continues at coordinate 9,719 of JAUMCS010000003.1, read as the reverse complement.
AAGCTGCACAAACAGCACTCCCCGATGGACCTGTTACCACCCACAAAGCTTGGATAGAGATGATCCATCGCTACTTAGCCAGTACGGTGGGGGCTCTGATCATTTTCCTCACGGGATTGTCCTGGTATTGGCACCACAGGCTTAAAAACTTACCCCATGCCAACTTAATTCCTGCCCCAGGCTGGGCCATCACAACCCTCGTCTGGGTTTGCATGCAAGGTGCCTTTGGTGCGCTAACTGTCACTCTCAAACTGTACCCTGCCATTGTCACACTGCATCTGCTTGGTGGGCTAGGACTCCTGGTTTTACTTGCACTTCAAGCCCAGCGCTATACATGGGCTGCGCAAACCCACCTAAGCAACAACCCTCCTTCTCAGCAGCCTACATTCGCCCTGCAAGCCCTACTCACCGCTGCACTAGTACTCACATTGATACAAATCACCCTGGGCGCTTGGGTTAGCACCAACTATGCCGTTCTAATTTGTACCGACTTCCCTACCTGCCATGGTAGCTGGTGGCCTGAAATGAATTTCACTCAAGGCTTCACGCTACTCAGACCTCTGGGTTTTGATGACCAAGGCTCACTGCTTTCTGTGGCTGCGCTCACGGCCATTCATTACACTCACCGCCTGATGGCCTACGCCGTGATTGGGATACTGCTGCTACTGGGTTGGCGGCTTTGGCTGTTTACCAAAATCGATGCCACCATCAAAGTATTTGCCTGGGGGCTATGGTCACTCACGCTATGGCAGTTGGGTACCGGACTCTCAAATATTATTTTGGAATGGCCCATCATGGCCGCATTGATGCACACCGCCGGTGCTGCACTTTTATTGGTAACCCTATGCTTGGTGCTATCTCACTTTCAATTATCCAATCGCTGTCGCACGCTCTAAAATAGCGGAATAACTCATCGAACCCATACCTAGACCATGAAAACCATAAAACCCATCAAAGGCAGTATTGTTGCCCTCATTACACCCATGCATGAAGATGGGCAAGTTGATTACGATGCACTGCGTACCTTGATCGAATGGCATATCGCCAAGGGTACTGATTGTTTGGGTGTGGTAGGTACCACCGGTGAGTCACCTACCGTGACGGTTGAAGAGCACTGCGAAATTATTCGCGTGACAGTTGAACAGTGCGCAGGACGCATCCCGGTCATGGCCGGTGCTGGCGCCAACTCCACCCAAGAGGCGATTGAACTATCGCAATATGCCAAAAAAGTAGGGGCCGACTGCACGCTGCAGGTGGTCCCTTACTACAACAAACCCACACAAGAAGGCATTTATCAGCACTTCAAGGCCATTGCTCAAGCTGTGGATATTCCGATGGTTCTGTATAACGTACCCGGGCGAACTGTGGCAGATATGTCGGTAGAAACCACTCTACGCTGCGCTGAATTACCCGGGGTTATCGGTATCAAAGATGCCACCGGCAACCTCGAACGGGCTGCTTGGTTAATCAAGCATGCCCCGGAAGGCTTTGGCATTTACTCGGGTGACGATGCAACGGCGGTTTGCCTGATGCTTTTAGGTGGTCATGGTAATGTGAGCGTCACGGCTAATGTCGCACCCAAGGCTATGCATGCGCTATGCCAAGCTGCCATGAGCGGCGATGTTCGCACTGCCACCCAAATTCATCTACAACTGTTACCACTACACAAACACCTTTTCATAGAAGCCAACCCCATTCCTGTGAAATGGGCTCTGCACCTGATGGGTCGCTGCAGCTCAGGTATTCGCCTACCGCTGGTTCCTTTATCTGCATCGGCTCAATCCGTCGTGCAATCTGCACTTGAGCAATCGGGTGTATGGTCAGCTCATTCCTAATTACACTCATCAACTCAATACCAGAGTTCTTATGCCCAAATCACATTTAAAACACATACTATCCACCCGCCTCACAACACCACCACTACTGTTATGCACGATTGCTATCAGTGGTTGTAGTGCCCTACAAAGCCTATCTGATGATGTGGGCAACTCAAGCAAGGTCAATTATCGCCAGCAGGCCACAAAAATACAACCGCTTGACGTACCGCCCGATTTAGCTCAGCTCTCGCGCGATGGACGCGTTGCCGCGGCCACCAGCGGCGGCAGTATCAGCGCAACCCAATACAGCTTATCCACCGGAACAGCCTTGGCTTCGAACACCGCAGGCGCGAAATCCGCTGCTCCTATTGCACCTCAGCAGTTAGGGCAGGTTCAACTCAAACGAGATGGTATCTACCGATGGCTATCTACCACTGAATCTGCGGAAGTGGTTTTTCCAAAAATTATCGCTTTTTGGGCAGATCAGGGTTTTGCTGTTGAATCGCAAAACCCCGCCACGGGCATCATAGAAACCAACTGGAACGAAAATCGCGCCAAAATTCCACAAGACTTCGTGCGCAATACATTAGGGAAAGTTTTTGATGGCCTGTGGTCCTCTGGTGAACGAGATAAATTTCGTACCCGCCTCGAGTCGACCGAGCAAGGTACTGAAATCACCATCACTCATAAAGGCATGCAAGAAGTCTTTACCTCGAACAATCGGGATAGTACCCGCTGGTCAGGCCGTCCGCGCGAGCCTGAATTGGAAGCCGAATTCTTATCGCGCCTCTTAGTCGCCTTAGGTGGCCCCCAATCTGCCTCTGACAACAGAACAAGCGATAAACCCAGTTTGAATGCTGCTAACAACGGCACCCTACGCAAAACAGAAGCTGCCCCGAGCAGCATCAAAGCACGAGCCATTCAAAATAACACCCAAATTGAATTGGCGGAAAACTTTGATCGTGCATGGCGCCGCATCGGTACCATTTTAGATCGCAGTGGCTTCACCATTGAAGATCGGGATCGCTCAGCCGGCATCTATTTCATCCGCTATTCTCACACCCCATCAGATGAAAAAGCAAGCGGCTTATTTTCACGCATGAAAAATATATTCACCTCCAACACCCAATCCAATAGTGTAGTTAGCTATCGTCTTTCGGTGCAAACTCAAAATTCGCGCTCGATTGTGCAAGTACTGGGTACGGATAACGCAAGCGATACCAGTGAACCGGCTCGCCAAATCATCCAGTTATTACTGGAAGAGCTTCAGCGTTAATTGCCTAGCATGAAAGTAAAAGGCCAGCAATATGCTGGCCTTTTTTCTTGAGGTGAGATGAATCGAGCTTATTCGGCTTCAGCCACCACCGCAACGGTAATATCAGCAACCACATCGGTATGTGGAGCAACTGTCACGGTAAATTCACCCGTGGTTTTCAAAGGGCCCAAGGGCATACGCACTTGAGACTTGGCAATCTCAAAACCACTGTTATTCAATGCCAATGCAATATCAGCATGAGTCACAGAACCAAACAAACGGCCATCGACGCCAGCCTTTTGGCTGATAGTCATCTTGTAGCCAGCAAGCTTTTCACCTAAAGCCTGGGCTGCAGCCAACTTGGCAGCTGCAACACGTTCCAATTCAGCACGTTTGACTTCAAACTCCTGAATAGCTGCCTCAGTCGCACGACGCGCACGCTTGGTAGGGATTAAGAAATTGCGGGCATAACCGTCTTTAACTTTAACGATATCGCCCAGATTGCCTAGGTTAGTCACTTTTTCAAGCAGAATGATTTGCATGCTCCGCTCCTTTTAAACGCGATGTTGATCTGAAAATGGCAGCAAAGCCAAAAAGCGTGCACGCTTGATGGCTTTAGTCAATTGGCGCTGATAAAAAGCACGCGTACCCGTTAAACGAGCGGGTGTAATTTTTGCATTTTCAGCGATGAAATCACGTAGGGTATCAATGTCTTTATAGTCAATTTGCTCAACGCCAGTAACCGTAAAACGGCAAAAGCGTTTACGACGAAACAACAAAGATTGCTGGTTTTTCTTGTTAGCCAGTTTGTTGCGATCTTTTGAAAATTTATTGCGGGGTGGTGCCATGATAAGTTTTTAAAAAGTGTGTGTGGAATGGATGTTCAGAAATCAGTTTGAACGTCAGTGATATGAAAAATGATTCCTTTTCGATTTCGACTGGGTGCCAAAAAACCCCCATATGTCGCTGCTGTGCCTAAATTCATGTTTTGCATTTTCACAGCAGTTGTTCCGATACACACGGCTTTAATTTCTAATTCAACTCGCCTAGCAACGCCTTCTTCAAGCACGGTTGATGAGGTGTGTTGTATAACCACATCATAAGCAGGTAAACCAGCAGGGGTATACCGCAAAGCGGATCTTTCAGAAATACAGCCGGAAAGTTGCACTCGATTCATCATAACAAAACCGAACCAACAACCCTCAGGAATCAAACTTCATATAACCAAAATCAGACCAAATCCTCCTGAGCGGCTTTGCGGGATTCTTCACGCTCAACCGACTTCATCATGATAGAAGGCTCAGTTTGCGCTTTATCGTTGCTCACCGTCAAATGACGCAACACGGCATCATTAAAACGGAAAGCCGTTTCAAGCTCAACTAGGGTTTCTTTGTTGCACTCAATATTCAAGCAAAGATAATGCGCTTTGCTGAGTTTTTGAATTTGGTAAGCCAACTGACGCCGACCCCAATCTTCAACACGGTGAACTTTGCCACCATTGCTGGTGATCATGTTTTTGTAACGCTCCAGCATGGCCGGAACTTGTTCGCTTTGATCGGGATGGATCAAAACCACAATTTCATAGTGACGCATAAACACTCCTTTTGGTTTCCCGTCAAGTGACGGCTAGAAGCCACCCTCAACTCATTAACCCATTCAAGGGCTAAAGCTCAACCTTAAACAGAAGAGCTCACTGAGGTGCAGCAAGGCAACTCAACATTGTAACACAACTCTCAAGAACCATTTTTCAGCTTCGCCAGCACTGCAAAGGGATTGGTAGCTGAGCTTTCTTCTCGTTGGGCATCCAGCCATGCCACCGCAGACGACTGATGCGAACACATTTCATGACGGGGAACCAATGGCAAAGCCAAGAGCAATTCATCTTCGACCAAAGCACGCACATCCAAACTGGATGTCATTTCCAGTACCTCTTCCTCAATTGCTTCATCCCACTCCAAGGCAGCAGTCTCATTTTTTACAAATAAAAAATGACGATCAACTTGCAATGGACAAAACACCTGTTCAAGACAACGCTGACAAGTCAGACTCACTTCAGCATATGCTTTTAGGTGCAACCATATTTGCGGATCAGCCCCCAATACCCGTTTGCGCTCTCCGGCAATTTGCCATTCCACCAGTGCTCCGTTTTCTTGGGATAAAGCTGCGGCAGGAGCACAGGCCGACATTAAGCGCTCGAAGCTACTCACAGGCCAATGCCCCTTCATGACTTCACCCTCCTGAGCAAATGCAGTCACATCTAATCGTTCGGGATTCCAAGGTGTATGATTTGATTTCACGTTATTCCTTCACTTTTTTGGCTCTTGATTTTTGGGGCCGCAACTGACCAACAATTCATCATGCGAAAGCCACCCTTGATTTTGGCATCAACTTCCCCCTACAGACGAGAATTATTAGAACGTTTGCGCCTGCCCTTTACAACGCTAAAGCCAGATGTTGATGAAAGCCGCCTGCCAGATGAAAAACCGCAAGAAACAGCCCTCAGGCTTGCGCTGGCCAAAGCACAAAAGATTGCAAGCATCCACCCTGAAGCCGTTGTCATTGGCAGCGATCAGGTGGCCGATTTGGGCGGGCAGGTGCTGGGCAAACCGCATACTCACAGTAATGCAACTGCACAATTATTGGCCATGAGCGATCAAATGGTGTATTTTCACACAGCAGTTGCGGTAGTACAAGCACAAACACGATTTCATCGGTCAGCCCTGAGCACCGTCGAAGTCAAATTTCGAAAATTAACTCACTCTGTTATCGAAAATTACCTCCAGCGCGAAAAACCCTACGACTGCGCAGGTAGCGCCAAAAGCGAGGGGCTGGGGATTGCCTTGCTTGAGCACATCCAATCCAATGACCCCACTGCTTTGATTGGCCTTCCCCTCACCATCACCTGTGGCTTTTTACTTGAGGCTGGGCTCAATCCCCTAGAAACCGAAATTCTATGAACCTATCGCCACCAACATCGCTGAACACCACTACTTCATCAACTATCGGTCGACTAATATTGATGCCCAATACACTAGATTTGGGTTACGAGCCCCAGGCGTTAGAGTGGGTGCTGCCCCATGCTGTCATTCAACAAGCAGCTCAAATCAGCCATTGGGTTGTTGAAAATGCCAAAAGCACTCGAGCCTTCTTAAAACGGATACATAACATCCAAGCTCTGTGTAAGCCCTTACAAGAATTACAGATTCATGAAATACCCAAACCGACAAAAGGGCAGGCACAAGGAAAAAATCATCCAACCCACGGCATACCCGCTGAAGAACTTAAAGCATTACTTCATCCTTTGATGCAAGGCTACGATGTGGGTCTACTGAGTGAGGCCGGCTTGCCAGCGATTGCTGATCCGGGCAGCTCTCTTGTTGCGCTGGCCCATCAATGGGGGGCAAAGGTACTCCCGCTCTCGGGGCCAAGTTCATTGATGTTGGCATTAGCTGCCAGTGGCCTGCATGGCCAAGCTTTTGCTTTTGTCGGCTACTTACCGCAAGACAGCGAGACCAGAGCCGCTCGTATTCGGTTTTTAGAACAACGATCGCGCAAAGAGCACGAAACTCAACAGGTGATTGAAACGCCCTATAGAAATCAAGCGCTTTTTTCAGCGATGTTACAGCACTTAAGCCCCAGCACGAAACTCAGCGTAGCCTGCGGCTTAACCCTGCCATCAGGCTGGGTACAAACCCAAGCGATTCAACAATGGAAAAAAACAGCCATCCAATTTGAAAAGGGTTTACCGTGCGTATTCAGCTTTTTAGCCTAGAGCATTTATTTAACCACCTAGTAAGGTACCCACCTTTTTGCGATGTTTGATGTTGTGATGACGCACCAAGGCATTGGAGGCTGACTTGATTGAATTTTCAAACTCCCATACGGGCTTGTGATCAGCCGATACGCTAGGCTCATACGGGCGTTCAAAAAAAGGGTCCAGGGGTATTAAAGCAGGCTTGGCATAGCGACTTGAATGGCCCGACCGTCCAGGGCTTTGATCATCACGATTTCTGAAGTCAGAGTCATAGCGTCGATGGCGGCGATCGTAGTCATCATCCAACAAGTAAGGCTCAAGGGTCACTTTTTTGCCGATGAGCTTTTCGATTTCCGCCACTAAGCGCATATCTTCCGGGCTCACCAAAGTCACAGCGACACCAGATGCACCTGCGCGCCCTGTTCGACCGATTCGGTGCACATAATCTTCGGCATTAAAGGGTACATCCACATTGAACACGGCGGGCAGGTCAGCTACATCCAAACCGCGGGCAGCGACATCAGTAGCTACCAAAATATCAATTTCTCCGGCTTTGAAGGCCGCAAGGGCTTTCAAACGCTCATCTTGGCTTTTATCACCGTGCAGCGCAGCGGTGCGCAATCCCTCACGCTCAAGGGAACGCGCCAGTTTGGCCACCCCCAACTTAGAGTTGCCAAATACAATGGCCTGAACAATGCTGCGCTCACGCAATATTTGGCATATCGCTCGGCGCTTGGCATCACCCTGTATTTGATAAAAAATCTGCTCTACATTCACCGAAGTTGCATTGGGTCGGGCGACTTCAACGAGCACAGGACTCTTCAAATAGCTACTGGCCAATTTTTTAATGTCGGGGCTAAAGGTGGCTGAAAACAGTAAGGTTTGACGCTTGGCCGGCAAATAACTCAAAATTCTTTGCAAATCTGGCAAGAAACCAATATCCAGCATACGGTCGGCCTCATCCAAAACAACAAACTCCACGTTGCTCAATGAACAGTTTTTTGCTTCAATATGATCAAGCAGTCGACCGGGCGTTGCGATCAAAATCTCTACGCCCGCCTTGAGTATTGCTGCCTGGGGTTTGATATCAACTCCGCCAAACACCACCGCGGATCTCAGTTGAGTCTGCGAGGCGTAGGTCTTGATGTTTGCGGCCACTTGATCCGCTAATTCACGAGTTGGTGTAAGTACCAATGCTTTAACCGGATGGCGAGCGGGCGAGGCACTGGTATTTTCATGGCGTATCATTTGCTGTAGCAAAGGCAATGAAAATGCAGCCGTCTTACCCGTTCCCGTTTGAGCAGCCCCCATCACATCCATACCTTGCAAAACCACCGGAATAGCCTTGGCCTGAATAGGTGTCATACGGCTATAACCCTGATCTGCTATGGCCCTTAATAATTTAGAATCCAGCGCCAGTTCATGGAATGAATCTGTGGGTGGGCTCAATTCAACGGATATAGATATATCGCTCATAAGATTAACTAGATACTTTTGATAAATGTGTAGGGTCTATAGGTAATATCACTTTTTTACTGAGCATTTCTAGCAATACCAAGGAGCGCTGCTCAGCATCTTTTAACTGATAAATGGCCTCAAGCCCGGCAAAGGCTCCGTGCTTGATTTGTACACGATCCCCCGCATTAAAAAGAATCTGCTGGGGTGTATTTTCTTCCCGAAGCTGTAATTCAGAGATCAGCTCAGAATTGATGGTAGCAGGTCGGTTGCCAAAATAGACCATGCTGCTCACGCCAATAGTAGAACGAATCGGCGCCCAACTTTTGGCACTGGCACTACTGTCAAGCTGAATAAAAATATACCTAGCAAACATCGGCTCAACTACCATTTGCAGCTTTCTTTGGCGAATTTTTTCCACCTTTAAGCGCGGCAAATAACAAGTATAGCCCTGTCGCTGTAAATGCAACAAGGCCAATTCCTCTTGTCTGGGCTTAGTATGAATAACGTGCCAAGCGGTCAAATGCAAAACACCCGCAATGAATGTAGAACCGTTTCAAAGAGCTACAGACGTAATGCCCAAGCATTTTCGTCAGGCTGCTGCTGCTCTTCTTCAGTTGTCGAAGCAGATAAAACCACATCGCGTATGGCATTACGCATGGCCAGCTTTTGTGGCAACGAGAGAATACCGCCAAATTGTTGACGCACCCGCAAGAGCATCTCGCGATCCAAGACAGAAGGTACCGACTTAGAATCGCCTATTTCTTTGATCCAACGCGCTTGCTCATCAGAATCAATGCTCTCCCACCATTTGGCCACCTCGGCCGCAATCACGGCTTGATCTTGGGAATCGCAAACAATTTGCCCGCTTTCATTGGAAACAAAATGAGCAGGATCTGCACCCTTTATCGCCACCACGCGCTGGTCAGCCAAGCCTTGCAAACGCAACCAAGATGAATCTTCGGTCGGGACTGATTGTGAATCAGCTGCATCAGACCAAACATCCACAGCAATACCTGAGCGCTGAAGCTCATCGACCAGCAAGGTTAAGCGATCATCATCAGCCACCAGCAATACGCGCTCAATTTGCCCCTGCGCAGCAATCGAGCGTAAGTCAGCAGCCATCATACGTAAGCGAGATAAACCACCATCAAATTCTTCAGGGTTCACTAAACGCAGGCTAACACCATTAACCAATGGGCCCTTTTTATCTCTGCCCCAGTAGCACAATACTCGATTGAGTCGGCTGAAAGCCGGAGCCTGACGAAGAGCCCATTCAATTTCAGCGGAACAAGCAGCTAGCTTTGAAGCGGCGACTTCGACACTCTTGCCATCGCCCTCTTCAGAGACAGGATTAGGAACCGATTCAGTTAACTGAGGATGTAACCAACACCAAAAAGACCAGTCTACCAAAGCGACTGTTTTAGGCGGAGCAGGG
>JAUMCS010000002.1:13175-49276 GCA_032122355.1 Burkholderiaceae bacterium | reverse complement strand
ATGGCATCTTCACCCGTTGCAGCAATGACTTGAAATTCGTGAGACAAATCGCCACCAATTGCACCGGTATCGGCAGCTACAGCGCGGTAATGCAAACCAAAGCGATTGAAAATACGCTGATACGCCGCAAACATCTTTTGGTAACTCTCGGTGGCGCCGGCGGCATCTTTATCAAAGGAGTAGGCATCTTTCATCGTAAACTCGCGGCCGCGCATAATGCCAAAACGGGGCCGACGTTCGTCACGAAATTTGGTTTGAATTTGATAAAGATTTTTAGGTAACTGTTTATAGCTACGTAGATCTTGTCGAGCGATGTCCGTGACAACTTCCTCGCTGGTGGGTTGGATCACAAAGTCTCGATCATGGCGATCTTTAATACGTACGAGCTCGGCTCCCATTTTTTCAAAACGATTCGTTTCTTGCCATAGCTCAGCCGGTTGAATCATTGGCATAGTAACTTCTAGGGCGTCAGCAGCGTTCATTTCTTGTCGAATAATGGCCTCTACTTTGCGGATCACACGCAAACCCATGGGCATATACGTATAAATGCCTGAGCCCAGGCGTTTGATGAGGCCAGCGCGCATCATCAATTGATGGCTGGTGATTTCGGCATCGGAGGGGGCTTCTTTGAGCGTGGAGATCAGAAATTGACTGGCAAGCATGGGATTTTTTCGAAAAAGGTTGGTTAGGGCATGCGATAAGTTGCACAAACTCAGGGTGAGTGCAATAATAGATGCAGTTTAAAAAAATTGGGATTAATTATGCTTGACTGTGATGGGTTTCGGTCCAACGTCGGCATTGTTTTGCTTAACGCTCATAATCAGGTATTTTGGGGTAAACGTTTGCGTACGCATTCTTGGCAGTTTCCTCAAGGTGGCATTAATGAGGGTGAAACACCCGAGCAAGCAATGTTTCGAGAGTTGGAAGAAGAGATAGGGTTGTTGCCAACCCACGTGGAAATCATGGGTCGTACACGTGACTGGCTGCGTTATGAAGTCCCTGATCATTTTATTCGTCGTGAATCGCGAGGGCATTACCGAGGGCAAAAACAAATTTGGTTTTTGTTGAAATTGGTGGGGCACGATTCGGACATGAATCTGCGTGCAACTGATCACCCTGAGTTTGATGCTTGGCGTTGGAATGATTACTGGGTTCCGCTAGAGGTTGTAATTGAGTTCAAGAGGGATGTGTACCGCATGGCACTTAGAGAGTTGGCTCGGTATGTGCCCAAGCGAATGGCTCAAACGCGTTATTTGCGCTCTTCTGCTCGGTACCCTCGGCCTGAGCGTAAAAGAGTCGATGACACACCGTTACCGCCACAAATTTAACGTATAAGTCGCGCTGCCTCACGGGCAAAATAACTCAAAATTCCGTCTGCACCGGCGCGGCGAAATGCCATTAAACTCTCCATCATAACGGCATCGGAGGCAAGCCAGCCTTGCTGGGCAGCCGCTTTGATCATGGCATATTCGCCGCTGACCTGATAGGCAAATGTTGGAACTCCGAACGTGCTTTTGATGCGCTGCAAAATATCCAGATAAGGCATTCCGGGTTTGACCATGACCATATCAGCACCCTCTGCAATATCTAAAGCCACCTCCCGCAGAGCCTCATCTTGATTGGCTGGATCCATTTGATAAGTGGTTTTGTCTGACTTGCCTAATTGGCTGGCGCTGCCTACGGCATCACGAAATGGTCCATAAAACGCACTGGCATACTTAGCGCTGTAAGACATGATGCAAGTTTTGACCAACTGGTTTTGTTCTAGGGTTTGCCGTATGGACTTGACACGCCCGTCCATCATATCGCTCGGTGCCACAATATCTGCCCCAGCCTGAGCGTACAGCAAGGATTGTTGCGTCAGAACGGAGACGGTTTCATCGTTCAAAACATAGCCGGAAGAATCAATTAAACCATCTTGTCCATGGCTGGTGTAAGGGTCTAGTGCAATATCCGTTATCAGAGCCAACTCAGGGAAACGCTGCTTTAGTGCTTTAAGTGTATTAGGAACTAATCCGTCTGGATTAAGCGCCTCGGCACCGGAGGGCGTTTTTAAACTGGGATCAATCACCGGAAAAAGGGCTACCGCTGGAATGCCTAAACTCAAGCAATCCTCCGCAACCTTGAATAGTTGATCGACTGAGAAACGTTGCACCCCTGGCATGCTGGGAACGTCTTGGATTTGGTTCTTTCCGTTTAGAACAAAAACAGGCAATATCAAGTTACTGGGGCTTAGCGTTGTTTCACGAACCATGGATCGAATGGTTGGATTTTGGCGTAATCGGCGCGGGCGATTAAGGGGAAACGGAGATAAATGGGGGGGTGAATTCATGCGGCGGCCTTTGGACTAGAGGAAAAAAAGAAAAGGAAATAGTTCAGCTTCCATTGAGAACGATCAGAAGCAAACTGTATAACATGGAACGGATCTGTTAAAGTTGTAACCGAATGCTTGCATTCCCTGCTTTACCTCCCTAGGCAGGTGCTTTTTTGTGATGACAGCGAAAAAGCAATCTTCACCCAGATGGACCCACATCTGGGTTTTTTTTGTTCTCGCGAGAATCGATTCTGGCTCATAGGGGCCTCACAAGCGATGAACGCCTTGCAGCGCACATTCCATCACCGCATTGCGCAATGCCGCTATGGCCTCATATCGGGTAAAACTGCGGCGCCATGCTAATACCACTCGTCGACTGGGTGCAGGATCGGCAAAAGGGATGTAATGAATAAGGCTGTTTTTCCCTTTAGGTACGCTCAAACGTGGTACCACAGTAATACCCATGCCCGAAGCGACCATATGTTTGATGGTTTCCAAGCTTGAGCCTTCAAAGCTTTTGCGCATGCCTTCGGCATCGGCAGAATAGCGTGCAAACTCAGGGCAGACCTCTAGGACTTGATCACGAAAACAATGCCCGGCACCAAGTAAAAGCATGGTTTCTTGTTTGATTTCTTCCGTGCTTAAGGTTTTGCGTTGGGCCAATGCATGATGTTTAGGCGTTGCCACCATAAATGGCTCATCATAAAGGGGAGCAATTGCCAGTCCGTGATCGGGAAAAGGCTCAGCCATGATCGCCGCATCAATTTCACCTGAGCGCAACATTTCAAGTAATCGAAGTGTGAAATTTTCTTGAAGCATCATCGGCATTTGCGGAAATCGAGCCAAACCTATACGCACCAGTTCGGGTAATAGATAAGGGGCTATTGTGTAGATAATGCCTAGTTTGATGGGGCCATTCAGGGGGTCTTTATCTCGTTTGGCGGTTGCCCTAAGTAATGCCACATGCTCAAGAACCTTTTGAGCATGTTCGACAATCGCATCGCCTATAGCTGTGGTGGTGATTTCATGCCCTCCACGCTCAAACAACTTTACATCTAATTCTTCTTCGAGTTTTTTAATTGCTACACTCAAAGTTGGTTGAGATACACAACATACATCAGCCGCTCGGCCAAAGTGTTTTTCACGGGCAAGTGCAACAATATATCGAAGTTCGGTCAAAGTCATGATAAGAATTTTGCATCATAGAGCACGGGTTCGTGGCTTTTGACCCGAGAAAAATGTTGATATCCGTTTTTGGATTTTTCTGGAGTAAGAGATGAGCCGTAAACCAATAACCTTGCGTCACTTGCAGGAAATGAGCCAAACAGGGGAGCGTATTGCCATGCTGACCTGCTATGACGCCACTTTTGCGGGCTTGATGAATGACGCAGGTGTGGATTGTTTGCTGATTGGCGATTCAATGGGCATGGTTTTGCAAGGGCACAATAGCACCCTATCCGTTACGCTAGAGCAAACGGTCTATCATGTTTCTTGTGTGGCGCGCGGAAATTCTTCGGCTTGGCTTATCGCCGATTTGCCTTTCGGAAGCTATCAAGAGGGCCCTTGTCAGGCTATGCAATCGGCAGCTGCATTGATGGCCGCGGGTGCTCAGATGGTGAAGCTTGAGGGCGGCGGGTGGACGGCTCCTACGGTACGCTATCTGGTCGAGCGAGGTGTGCCGGTTTGTGCGCATCTGGGCTTAACACCACAAAGTGTTCATGCTTTAGGGGGCTGGCGAGTGCAAGGGCGGGATGAGGCTGCAGCGGCTACTCTTCGTCAGCACGCTCGTGAGTTGGCTGATGCTGGGGCGACCATGGTGGTTCTTGAGTTAATGCCTTCGTCCTTGGCGCAACAAGTCACCCAAGAAAGTGGTTTGATGACAATTGGTATTGGAGCCGGTTCTGATTGTCACGGGCAAGTATTGGTGATGCACGATATGCTGAATCTGGGAATTCACCGCAAGCCGCGTTTTGTGCGTGATTTTATGCAAGGAGCTGCAAGCGTGCAGCAGGCGGTGCAAAATTATGTTGAGGCTGTCAAGATGCGTACTTTTCCTAACGAAGCTTTGCATGGATATTGAATATGAAGCCAATGGTTTTACACACGATTGCCGATCTTAGGGTGGCATTGAGGGGTGAATCCTCTCGGGCTTTTGTTCCTACCATGGGTAATTTGCACCAAGGTCATTTAGAGCTTGTTCGACATGCTCGCAGCCATGCATCTTCAGTGGTGGCCAGTATTTTTGTCAATCGTTTGCAATTTGGGCCGCATGAAGATTTTGAGCGATATCCACGTACTTTGCAGGCTGATGTAGATGCATTGTCAACGGTCGGTTGTGATTATATTTTTGCCCCTGATGAATCTGAGCTTTATCCTGTGCCGCAGACCTTTCAGCTTCAGCCTCCATCAGACTTGGCCAACTGCTGGGAGGGGCAATTCCGGCCCGGATTCTTCACGGGGGTAGCTACCGTAGTGCATAAGTTGTTTAATATTGTGCAGCCGCAAATAGCGGTATTTGGCCAAAAAGACTACCAGCAGGGGATGTTGATTGAGCAAATGGTTCAACAAATGGCCTTGCCTATCCAGGTTGTGCATGCGCCTACGACGCGTGCGCCGGATGGCTTGGCATTGTCCTCTCGCAATGGTTATCTTTCTCCTGCCGAGCGCCAGCAGGCGTCTGAGCTATTTGCGGTCTTACAAAATGTTGCTCATCATGTACGTGAAAATGGTATAAGCTGTGCCGCAAAAGCAGAAGAGCAAGCCATTGAGTTACTGCGAAGCAAGGGATGGAGGCCTGATTATTTGGCAGTTTGCCGGCGTTCGGATCTACACCGTGCTCAGTCAGGCGATGAGCATTTGGTTATTTTGGCTGCCGCTTGGTTGGGGGGTACGCGCTTAATTGACAATTTTATTTTTTAATTTTTTTCCGTTAGGGCAGAAGCTAGAATGATGCCTATATCAGCCATTTCGGATTGCCTTTATCAAAGAGAATGTAACCATGAACATTAATGTAGAAAATTTGGAAAAATTAGAGCGACGCATCACTCTGAATCTGTCGGCTCAAGAAGTGCAAGATGCTGTTAAGAGTCGCCTGCAAAAATTAGCTAAAGACGTGAAGGCCGATGGCTTTCGGCCAGGCAAAGTACCCATGAGTGTGGTAGAGGGCCGTTATGGCGACTCTGTTCAGTACGAGGTTCTCAATGAAAAGCTCGGACAGGCATTTGCCCAGGCGGTCAAGCATGTGGATCTTCGTGTGGCCGGAAACCCACGTATCAGTCCCAAGCCCGATGCTGGCGAGAATGAATGGGTATTTGATGCAACTTTTGAGGTTTACCCTGAAATTGCTCTGCCTGATTTGTCGCAACTCAAGCTCGAACGTGTGACCTGCGATGTGACCGAGGATGCTATCGATAAAACGATTGATTTTTTGCGCAAGCAGCGACGCACTTACGTTCAGCGCTCGGTCGGTGACTCTGCCACTGAAGGAGACCGCGTGACGATTGATTTCAGCGGCAAAATCGATGGTGAGCCATTTCAAGGTGGTCAAGCGACTGATTTCCAATTCATTATTGGTGAGGGGCAAATGCTTGGGCAGTTTGATCAAGCTGTGCGCGGCATGAAGGCTGGTGACAACAAAACCTTCCCCTTGCTGTTTCCCGAAAGCTATCATGGCAAAGAAGTGGCTGGAAAAGAGGCTGACTTTTTGGTTACCATGAAAAAAATAGAAGTTGTTAATCTGCCTGAAATCACCGATGAATTTGCGACTGCCATGGGTGCTAGTGATGGCACCGTGGCAGGCTTGAGGGTCGATGCGCGTCGAAACCTTGAGCAAGAAGTCAAGTACCGCATTTTGCGTACCAACAAGTCGGCGGTGATGGATGTGTTGGGTCAATCGGCTGTATTTGAATTGCCTAAATCTTTGGTTGAGCAAGAAACCCAACGCTTAGTCGAAAATGCAAGGCGTGACCTTCAGCAGAGGGGGGTAAAAGACGTTGACAGTGTTCCATTGCCGCTAGAGCTGCTTCAGCCGGAGGGTGAAAAACGCGTTCGCTTGGGTTTGATTTTGGGTGAGCTGGTGCAAGCGCACCAATTGAATGCCAAGCCGGAGCAGCTCCAGGCTCATATTCAAGAGCTTGCTCGGAGTTATCAAAACCCGGCTGAGGTCGTGGGTTGGTACCTGAGTGATCGTCAGCGTATGGCTGAAGTAGAGTCGATGGTTTTGGAATCTAATGTCACTGATTTTGTACTCTCCAAAGCTGAAGTCACCGAAAAAGTGATATCGTTTGATGAACTCATGAGTATTTGATAAGGTATGACCATGGCTGCACTTGATACGCAAAATTTGGGGATGGTACCCGTTGTCATCGAAACTTCTGGACGAGGTGAGAGGGCTTATGACATCTACAGCCGACTGCTGCGTGAGCGAGTCGTATTTCTGGTAGGCCCCGTGAACGATCAAACCGCTAATTTGGTCGTTGCTCAGTTACTGTTTTTAGAGAGTGAGAATCCCGATAAAGACATCTCCCTCTACATTAATTCCCCGGGTGGCAGTGTGAGTGCAGGTATGTCCATTTTTGATACTATGAATTTCATCAAGCCCGATGTCTCAACCCTTTGCATGGGTATGGCTGCGAGCATGGGAGCTTTTTTGTTGGCTGCAGGTGCCAATGGTAAGCGTTTTGCGTTGCCCAACAGCAAAATTATGATTCATCAACCCCTGGGCGGTGCACAAGGACAGGCAACGGATATCGAAATACACGCACGTGAGATTTTGAAAACACGCGAGCAACTCAATCGTATTTTGGTAGAACGTACTGGACAGTCTATGAAAAAGATTCAAGCTGATACTGAGCGTGATTACTATATGAGTGCAGCCGAAGCTAAAGCTTATGGTTTGGTCGATGAAGTCATTGAAAAACGCCCTGGTTGAGACCTTGGGATCCAGACTTTTTTAAAATCAATTTGGGGTTGAGCGATGGCTGATAAAAAGGGCGCGAGCAGCGAAAAAACTTTATATTGCTCTTTTTGCGGCAAGAGTCAGCACGAGGTCAAAAAACTCATTGCTGGACCTTCAGTGTTTATTTGTGATGAATGCGTCGATTTGTGCAATGACATCATTCGCGATGAATCATTACTGGATGAAACTCAACCGGAAAAAGCCGAAGCGGCAGCCGCATTATTGCCGAAGCCAGCCGAAATTAAAGCCACTTTAGATGCCTATGTGATAGGCCAAGATGTGGCTAAGCGGATATTGTCGGTCGCCGTTTACAACCATTACAAGCGATTGCGTCACATGGGTGATTCAGGTGCTCATAAGAAAGATGAGGTCGAGCTCTCCAAGAGCAATATCTTGCTAATAGGGCCCACGGGTTCCGGCAAAACATTGTTGGCGCAAACGATGGCGCGTTTGCTCAATGTGCCTTTTGTCATTGCTGATGCCACCACCTTAACAGAAGCGGGTTATGTGGGTGAAGATGTAGAAAACATTATCCAGAAGTTGTTGCAAAATTGTAATTATGACGTTGAGCGTGCGCAGCGGGGCATTGTTTATATTGATGAAATAGATAAGATTTCTCGCAAAGCTGATAATCCAAGTATCACGCGTGATGTATCTGGCGAGGGCGTTCAGCAAGCCTTGCTGAAATTGATTGAAGGTACGGTGGCGAGTGTGCCTCCGCAAGGCGGACGCAAGCACCCCAATCAAGATTTCTTGCAAGTCAACACCACCAATATATTGTTCATTTGTGGGGGTGCCTTTGATGGCCTAGAAAAGGTTATACAAAACCGAACTGAAAAAGCGGGTATTGGCTTTGCTGCTGAGGTTCAGTCTAAGAATCAAAAAAGCGTCAGTGAATCATTTCGTGAGGTTGAGCCTCAAGATTTGGTTAAGTTTGGCATCATCCCGGAATTGGTCGGCCGGATGCCGATCATTGCGGCATTAGGTGAGTTGACTGAAGACGCCATGGTGCAAATTCTGACTCAACCTCGAAATGCATTGGTCAAACAATTTCAGCACTTGTTTGCGATGGATGGCGTGAATTTGGAGGTGCGGCAATCGGCCTTGTCGGCTATTGCCCGCAAAGCACTGAAGCGTAAAACTGGTGCTCGAGGATTGCGCTCTATTATGGAACATACCCTAATTGACACTATGTATGAATTACCTAACCTAGAGGGTGTCGTTAAAGTAGTTGTTGATGAACATAATATTGAGGAGAGCACCAAACCTTTACTTGTCTATCGCGAAGCCAAAGCCAGTGCTTAATGGCCTGACTCCTTAGGGCGGTACGCTATATGTACCTAAAAGTCAAATAGAGATCTTGATATTTGGAATTCTCATCCTAAATAAGGAAGAACAGGAGATTTAAGCCATGACGAAACGTACTCAGCTTCAAGAGACCCCTTTATTGCTGCCGCTATTGCCCTTACGGGATGTGGTGGTGTTTCCTCATATGGTGATACCCCTGTTTGTGGGGCGCCCAAAGTCCATTAAAGCCCTAGAGGCGGCTATGGAAGCTGGCCGCCAAATTGTCTTGGTGGCTCAAAAGGCCGCAGGCAAGGATGAGCCTGGTCCCAATGATATGTTTGATATTGGTTGTATTTCCAGTGTTTTGCAAATGCTGAAACTGCCGGATGGAACGGTCAAAGTTTTGGTGGAGGGGTCTCAGCGAGCTCAGATTGGGCGCATCAGTGACAATGGTGCTCATTTTGAGGCAAAGGTGTCGCCGATTAAACCTGAAGAAATGGTCTCAGCAGAGGTCGAAGCGCTGAAGAGGGCTGTGGCTCAACAGTTCGATCAATACGTAAAACTGAATAAAAAACTCCCGCCAGAAATTTTGACTTCGATTGCCGGCATTGATGATACAGGTCGTTTGGCTGACACCATTGCTGCCCATTTGCCCTTGAAGCTGGAAGACAAGCAAAGCGTGCTCGATTTGTGTGAAGTGGCTAAGCGTTTGAATCGTTTGTTAGAGCTGCTTGAGCATGAAGTAGATATTCTCCAAGTTGAAAAACGTATTCGTGGTCGCGTTAAGCGTCAGATGGAAAAGAGCCAGCGCGAATACTATTTGAATGAGCAGGTCAAGGCTATCCAGAAAGAACTCGGCGATGGTGAGGATGGTGCAGACCTTGAGGAGATTGAAAAGAAGATC
Organism: Burkholderiaceae bacterium; assembly: GCA_032122355.1. Classification (GTDB taxonomy): domain Bacteria; phylum Pseudomonadota; class Gammaproteobacteria; order Burkholderiales; family Burkholderiaceae_C; genus RFTU01. Next base: position 39,814 of record JAUMCS010000002.1, on the reverse strand, counting down.
AAAGCAGCACGCATGAGCAAAGAGGCTCAGGCTAAGGCAGAAAGTGAACTCAAAAAACTGAAGTTAATGTCACCCATGTCGGCTGAAGCCACAGTCGTGCGTAACTACATCGATACTCTTGTTAGCTTGCCATGGAGTAAGAAGAACAAGGTCAAGCATGATTTGCCCAATGCAGAAGAGGTATTAAACGAAGAACACTTTGGGCTGGAGAAGGTTAAAGAACGCATCTTGGAGTATTTGGCGGTTCAAAAGCGTGTAGACAAGGTTAAAGCTCCCATCCTATGTTTGGTAGGTCCTCCCGGTGTGGGTAAAACATCTTTGGGCCAGAGTATTGCACGTGCTACTGGCCGTAAGTTTGTTCGAATGGCCTTAGGGGGTGTGAGGGATGAGTCGGAAATAAGGGGGCATAGACGCACCTATATTGGATCTATGCCTGGTAAGGTGTTGCAGTCTTTGACCAAAGTGGGTTCGCGCAATCCATTGTTCTTGCTCGACGAAATTGACAAAATGGGCATGGATTTTCGTGGTGATCCATCTTCAGCACTGCTTGAGGTGCTCGACCCAGAGCAGAACCATACCTTTAGTGATCATTATGTAGAAGTGGATTTTGATCTGTCTGATGTGATGTTTGTTGCCACTTCTAATTCCATGAATATTCCGCCGGCTTTGCTTGATCGGATGGAAATCATTCGCCTGTCGGGTTATACCGAGGAGGAAAAGGTCAATATTGCCCAACGTTATTTACTGCCTAAGCAGCTCACGAATAACGGAGTCGAAACTTCCGAGCTGGCAGTGACTGAAGAAGCTGTGCGTAGCATCATTCGGTATTACACGCGTGAAGCCGGTGTGCGTTCGCTGGATCGTGAGTTGGGCAAAATCTGCCGTAAGGTTGTCAAAGGTGTGCAGCTCAAAAAATACGAATCCACGGTTGAAGTAACTGCAGATAACTTGCATGAATTCTTAGGAGTCAGGAGATTCGACTTTGGTCGTGCTGAGTTAAAAAATCAGGTGGGGCAGGTGGTCGGCCTGGCTTGGACTGAAGTGGGTGGGGACCTGCTCACCATTGAAGCAGCGGTTATGACGGGTAAGGGTAATATCACTCGTACAGGTCAGCTGGGTGATGTCATGAAAGAGTCTGTCGAGGCTGCACGAACCGTGGTTCGTTCCAGGGCGCGTTTGTTGGGTATCCAGGATGAGCTTTTTGAGAAACGCGATATTCATATTCATGTGCCTGATGGGGCAACCCCTAAGGATGGACCTAGTGCAGGTATCGCCATGACTACGGCTTTTGTATCAGCTCTGACGGGTATACCTGTACGGGCTGATGTGGCGATGACAGGTGAAATCACTTTGCGCGGTGAGGTTACTGCTATCGGGGGATTAAAAGAAAAAATGCTCGCAGCACACCGAGGTGGGATTAAAACCGTTTTAATTCCTGAGGATAACGTGAAGGATTTGCAAGACATTCCTGAGACGGTGAAAAGTCAAATCGAAATCATCCCTGTGAAATGGATAGACAAAGTTTTGGAAATTGCGCTGCAGAGTCAACCCTTACCCCTGCCAGAGGAAGAGGCGGTTACTCCCGCTGCATCCGTTGTGGTGGGCGAAGCTGTTACGTCCCAAGCTGCTGTGCGGACATCAAGAGGCAAGGCGGTGAAGCATTGAAGGGAGCGATAGAAATGCAACACTTAGACAAAAATTTCTCGTCGTTGCAATAAAGCTTAAATTCAGGGTATACTAACAGTCTTGGTTGATATGAATTAACCAAGCATACCAAGAAAAGTTTTGTAGTATGAACATGCTGATAAACTTTGATCCATGCGGGAATAGCTCAGTTGGTAGAGCGCAACCTTGCCAAGGTTGAGGTCGCGAGTTCGAGCCTCGTTTCCCGCTCCAAACATACAAAGGGAAGCTCTAGCTTCCCTTTTTTAAATCAGTAGGGTTTGTGGTCAGCCTTAAAGTCTGAATCTTGCGTTAGGCTGGCCTATCAAATGGATCTTGGCGCGGTAGCAAAGCGGTTATGCACTGGATTGCAAATCCATGTAGGTCGGTTCGACTCCGGCCCGCGCCTCCACTAATATGAAAAAAAAGCCGCATCGGTTTATCCGAAGCGGCTTTTTTAGTTTGTTAAGTGAGTATTAAACGCTCACTGTTTTGGCAACATCGGCGTATTCGCTGATCTGATCAAAATTCATATAGCGATAGATGTTGCTGGCATCGGCATTGATAATGCCCACTTCCTGTTGATATTCGGCTAGTGTCGGAATGCGACCGAGCTTAGCGCAAACAGCCGCCAATTCAGCTGAACCTAAGAACACATTGGTGTTCTTGCCCAAGCGGTTGGGGAAGTTGCGTGTACTCGTTGACATCACTGTAGCCCCTTCTTTGACTTGTGCTTGGTTACCCATGCATAGGCTGCAGCCTGGCATTTCAGTGCGTGCCCCGGCAGTCCCAAAGGTGGCATAGTGACCTTCTTTGATCAACTCGTTTTCATCCATCTTGGTGGGGGGGGCCACCCAGAGTTTGACCGGAATATCGCGCGCATTTCCCAGTACTGTAGCTGCAGCACGGAAATGTCCAATATTGGTCATGCAAGAACCAATAAAGGCTTCATCTATGGCGGTACCTGCTACTTCACTCATGAATTTGGCATCATCAGGATCATTTGGGCAGCATACGATAGGCTCTTTAATTTCATCGAGATTGATTTCAATGATGGCAGCGTATTCTGCATCTGCATCTGCTTCCATGAGCTCGGGTTTGCTAAGCCAAGCATCTACGGCTTTGATGCGGCGCTCTAAAGCACGTTTGTCTGCATAGCCCTCGGCGATCATGTTTTTCATGAGTACCACATTCGAGGTGAGGTATTCAATGATTGGTTCTTTGTGCAGTTTGATGGTGCAACCGGCAGCCGAGCGTTCGGCCGAAGCATCAGATAATTCAAATGCTTGTTCGACTTTAAGATCGGGTAAGCCTTCAATTTCTAGAATACGACCACTGAAAATGTTTTTCTTACCTTGTTTCGCCACGGTTAATAAACCTTGCTTGATGGCGTAAAGAGGAATGGCATGAACAAGGTCACGAAGGGTAACACCCGCTTGCATTTTGCCTTTGAAGCGAACTAGAACGCTTTCTGGCATATCTAAGGGCATCACGCCAGTGGCAGCGCCAAATGCTACCAATCCAGATCCGGCAGGGAATGAAATGCCGATGGGGAATCGCGTGTGCGAGTCGCCTCCGGTGCCAACGGTGTCAGGTAAGAGTAGGCGATTAAGCCAAGAGTGAATCACGCCATCACCTGGGCGCAGGGCGACGCCGCCACGATTGCTGATGAATTGAGGCAATTCACGGTGCATCTTGACATCCACGGCTTTGGGGTAGGCAGCGGTGTGGCAAAAACTCTGCATGACCATATCGGCAGAGAAGCCCAGACAAGCCAGGTCTTTGAGCTCATCACGAGTCATGGGGCCGGTGGTATCTTGTGAACCAACGGTAGTCATGCGGGGTTCGCAATAGGTACCGGGGCGAATCCCTTGTTGTTGACCATGGGTAACCGGTAGACCGCATGCGCGCCCCACCATTTTTTGAGCCAATGTGAAGCCTTTGGTGCTTGCTGCAGGTGCTTGAGGTAGGCGGAAGGCGGTGGACGCCGGCAAGCCTAGGAAGTCGCGTGCCTTGGCCGTGAGCGATCGGCCAATAATGAGGTTGATACGCCCACCTGCACGAACTTCATCTAGCAAGACATCATTTTTGAGTTGGAACTGGGCGACAACAGCCCCTGCCTTGGTAATTTTGCCTTCATAGGGGAGGATGTCAATGACATCACCCATTTGAAATTGGCTGACATCGACTTCGATGGGCAGTGAGCCTGAGTCTTCTTGGGTATTAAAAAAGATAGGTGCAATTTTACCGCCCAGGGTAACTCCGCCAAAACGCTTATTGGGTACATAAGGTATGTCTTGTCCCGTAGCCCAAATGACACTATTGGTGGCAGACTTGCGAGACGATCCGGTACCCACGACATCGCCGACATAGGCGACTAAGTGCCCTTGCTTTTTGAGATCTTCAATAAATTGGATAGGGCCACGTTTACCATCTTCTTCTGGTTTGAATGCTGCATCATGGCGGGTGTTTTTTAACATGGCCAAGTAGTGCAATGGAATATCAGGACGGCTCCATGCATCAGGGGCTGGCGAAAGGTCATCAGTATTGGTTTCACCGGGAACTTTGAACACAGTAACCGTGATGCTTTGAGGAACTTCAGGGCGCTGAAGGAACCATTCTGCCTCTGCCCAGCTTTGCATGACTTCTGTGGCTTTGGTGTTGCCCGTGCGTACTTTATCCGCCACATCATTGAAAAAATCAAACATCAATAGGGTTTTTTTCAAACCTTCGGCTGCTGCAGTGGCCACCTCAGCATCATCAAGTAGTTCAATCAAGGGATGCACATTGTAGCCGCCGACCATAGTGCCCAGCAATTCAGTCGCATGGACGCGGCTAATCGAAGATACGGATACTTCGCCATGAGCTACAGCGGATAAAAAACTGGCCTTGACCTTGGCTGCATCGTCTACACCCGGGGGGACTCGGTGTGTAAGTAACTCGAGTAAAAACGATTCTTCCCCTGCGGGAGGATTTTTGATGAGTTCAATTAATTCGGCCACTTGCTGGGTATCTAGTGGTAGGGGGGGGATACCCAAGGCTGCGCGTTCAGCGACATGAGTACGGTAAGCTTGCAACATGTTTGAGCTCCTGATGTGAAAGACGGTTTTGCAATAAGTATTTTATATCTTATATAAGAGTTTATATGGGGCTTTCTTGTGACTGTATAGGCTTAAATGGAAATACCAGCCAATCGTTTGGCATTTGTCCATTGTGCAGTACTTCTTGAAGGCGATATTGATAATCAGCGTTGGTCGCACTTGAGAGAGTTTGGGCCCGAACGAGACAATGCCAGTAGTAGCGATAGCTGGCTCGGTCATGGAGTGTGTCTTGATAACGAATGGGTGCCCAGTGTGCAGCGTAAGCTGCCTTCAGAATGGCTAGGGATTCTTGAACCTGCTCAAGCCCGGGGGTAAAAGCTTCTACAATCGGCTGGATTTGATCAGGGTGTATGCTCCACATACGGGTGTAGCCAAGTGTATGAGCGGCGTGTTGTGCGGCCTGTTGCAGTGCCGATGTGTTTTTAAATTCGGTGACCACACAATGGGAAGGAATTTTCCCATAGGCGTGGCAGGCAGCAGCTATTTCAAGCTTTGCCCTTAAGATCAGGGGGTGTGTGAATTGTCCCTCAACGGTCATGGCGTGGGCGGGTATGGCACCTCGATGGGCGCTGACAAAGTCCATCAAACCAAATGACAACGATTGAATACGACCATGCGCTGCAATGAGGTGAACTTCACGCAGGGCACTGTGGGTTTCAATTAAAGCATGGATGGGAATACTTTGCCCACCATGAGTATCTACCGTGGTAATAGCTACTTGGAGTTGTTCAAAATTTTGAACTTTAGGTAGCATTAGGTAGGCTGCTGGCTTGCTAGATTGCAGAACAGCCTTGAGTACCGGCTCAAATTGTGGGTGATCAGGGGGTAATAAGCGAACCCCAACGCGACCCCATCGATTATCTGCGCCGCCTAGCAGTTGCGCAATCAGTTGAGCATGCTGAATTTCTGCCCCCACTGGTGCCCCGTCTTCATTGTCAAGGGTGACATCAAAAATGGGTCCCCATTGTGCTTGTAAGGCCAAGCTTTTGCGCATGCGGTATTCCACACCGCAATAGTGGTCACAAACGGGCAAGAAAGGGGGGCTGGCGCCGGCTTCAAATAGGGCCAATTCAGGGTGGGGGGGCAGAATATCAAGCATGAAATTACAGTAGATGCTTTACGCCGTCTTGCTCGGCCAGCAGCTCAGCTAAGGTTTTTTGAATACACTCTTGGCTAAAGGTGTCAATGGGAAGGTCTTGAACGATGCTGTACTCACCATTTTGGCAAGTGACAGGATAGCCAAAAATAACATCTTTGGGAATGCCGTATTCACCGTTAGAGGGGATACCCATGGTGACCCAAGCACCATTCGTACCCAGTGCCCAATCACGCATATGATCAATCGCCGCATTGGCTGCCGAGGCGGCAGAGGAGAGGCCGCGCGCCTCAATAATGGCGGCTCCGCGCTTGCCCACAGTGGGTAAAAATACATCTTTATTCCAAGCTTGGTCATTGATCATCTCTTTGACGCTGGAGCCCTCAATGGTGGCAAAACGATAGTCGGCATACATGGTGGGGGAGTGATTGCCCCACACACACAGTTTTTGTATCAGCGAAACGGGTTTGCCAGTTTTGGCTGCAAGCTGACTGGCGGCGCGGTTATGGTCTAGGCGCAGCATGGCTGTGAAGTTCTTGGCAGGCAGGTCTGGGGCGCTTTTCATCGCTATGTAGGCATTGGTATTGGCGGGGTTGCCTACCACCAATACTTTGACATTGCGGCTAGCAGCGGCATTGAGTGCCTTGCCTTGGGCGGTGAAGATTTGGGCATTGGCTGCGAGTAAATCAGCACGTTCCATGCCAGGTCCACGTGGGCGGGCACCCACAAGCAAAGCGTAGTCGGTATCTTTGAAAGCTTGGGTCGCATCGCTATGGGCTTCCATACCTGCAAGCAGAGGAAATGCACAATCTTCGAGTTCCATCATCACACCTTTAAGGGCTTTTTGCGCTTTCTCATCGGGGATTTCTAATAATTGCAGAATAACGGGTTGATCTTTGCCCAACATTTCGCCGGAGGCAATACGAAATAACAAAGCGTAGCCAATTTGACCTGCTGCACCAGTAACGGCAACTCGAACGGGTTTCTTGTTCATGCAAACTCCCAAGGTTAAAAGTGGTAAAAGCATTAGTGTAGGCGAGCAAAGTCTGAGATCGTTCAATGCGGGCGATTTTTGTTGCCCTGAATCGAGGCTCAGTGGCATCTTGTTTTGATGTGGCACAAGGTATATGCCTGTGTGTGGATTCAAACTTGGACTTTTTGAGGAGCCACATCATGTATCAACGCATACTTGTGCCAACGGATGGAACAGATCTGAGTATGAAAGCGGCCGATGCAGCCATCGCTCTGGCTCAGCATTTAGGCTCACAAATTTTTGCTATTTCCGTGAAAGAGCCTTTTCCCTACAGCGCTTTGGCTGAGATTCAGCCCATTTCCCCAGAGGTGTTTTTGGAGGCGCAGGAAAAGTTGGCGATTGAGCGTGTCAGGGCGATAGAGAAACAGGCGGAATTGGCTCAGGTGGGCTGCCGAGGTTACACTCTTGAATCCGTACATCCGTGGGAAGCTATTTTGCAAGCCGCTAAAGCGCATGATTGCGATTTGATTGTGATGGCCTCCCACGGGCGCAAGGGAGTTGCGGCCCTTTTATTGGGTAGTGAAACGCATCGCGTACTCACACATGGCGCATTGCCAGTGTTGGTTGTGCGATAGTTAAGGTAGCTCAATCGCGGAAGTTATTGAAGGTCAGTGGTGCTTGTGTGATGTCTTTTTTCAGAAGCGCCATGGCCAGTTGTAAATCATCGCGTTTGTTGCCAGTGATGCGAACCGTATCGCCCTGAATGGCCGCTTGAACTTTCATTTTACTTTGCTTAATCAAAGCTTGAATTTTTTTACCCAAGTCAGATTCAATGCCACACTGAATTTTGACCACTTGTTTCATTTTGTCGCCGCCCATTTTTTCCGGCTTTTGGCTATTATCTAAAAAACGAATGTCCACGTTTCGTTTAGCCAGTTTAGCCAACAAAATATCCTTCACTTGAGTCAGTTGAAAGTCGCTATCACCAAATAAAGTCAGCTCTTTAGTCTGAGCTTTGTCTGACAATTCAATGCGTGCATCGCTTCCTTTGAAATCAAAGCGGGTGTTGATTTCTTTATTGCTTTGCTCAAGGGCATTGCGTACTTCCACCATATTGGGCTCAACAACAACATCAAAGCTGGGCATGGGTTTGAATCCTTATAGAAATGAACGAAAATAGAACCATGCATACTGTACCCCCTTCTGCATCCCCGCAACCTATTTTGATTGAACAAGATGTGGCGCTTAAACCCTACAACACCTTGGGGGTGGCTGCTAGTGCCCATACTTTAGTACGTATTCGTAGTGAAGCAGATGTACGCCAATTATTGGCTCATCCTGAATGGGGTGCTGCGCCTAAATGGGTTTTGGGCGGAGGAAGCAACATTGTTCTCACGCAAGACCCTCAGGCTGTGGTACTGAAAGTGGAAGTTTCTGGATTGAAATGCCTGTATGAGAATGATGAGGCCGTTTATATTGAGGCGGGTGCAGGTGTGCTTTGGCATGATTTGGTGGTTTGGACTCTCGAGCAGGGTTGGGGCGGATTAGAAAACTTAGCATTGATACCAGGTACGGTAGGGGCCGCACCGGTTCAAAACATAGGCGCTTATGGCCTTGAGTTGAAAGATCGCTTGCATTCATTGGTTCTGGTGGATTTGGTGACGGGTCGAAACGTAGAGCTGGATGCCGCCGCTTGTCGGTTGGCTTATCGCCACAGTATTTTTAAAGAAACAGGTTTAATGGGCCTTGCCGGCAAAAGCCTTATTACGCGGGTGCGTTTACGTTTGCCCAAACCTTGGCAACCTGTTTTGGGTTATGCGGATTTACAGCGTGAACAGCAGGCCAGTGGCATAGAACAGCCCGGTGCTAGGCACATTTTTGAGTGGGTATGTCGTATACGTCGGGCTAAATTGCCTGATCCCGCTTTGTTGGGGAATGTCGGTAGTTTTTTTAAGAATCCGGTGGTAACGGTGCAGAAGTGCCATGAAATCATTGCACAACACCCACATTTAGTGCACTACCCATTGGTGGATGGTCAGGTTAAGTTGGCAGCCGGTTGGTTGATTGAGGCTTGTGGCTGGAAGGGGAAGGCTTTGGGCGGTGCTGAAGTGTATTCTCAGCAGGCGTTGGTGTTGGTGAATCGGCACAATGCCAGCGGAGTCGAGGTGATGGCACTGGCCGATGCCGTTATTGAAAGTGTGGCATCGCAGTTTGGGATTGTGCTGGAAGTTGAGCCGACGGTGCTTTAGTGATGCACTGGTGGCGCCATCCCTTGGTGCCGAAGTAGCGCATCTATGCGAGGTTCACGACCCCTGAAAGCCATGAAGTTTTCTAATGCAGAGCGACTGCCACCTCTTTCTAAAATCTCATGACGTAAGCGCCTTCCCATGCTGACACTCAGTGTTTGAGATTCTTCAAAGGCGGCCCAGGCGTCAGCGCTGAGGACTTCAGCCCATTTGTAACTGTAATAACCGGCGGCATAGCCTCCCGCAAAAATATGCGAGAAGCTATGTTGAAATCGATTGAAGTCAGGGGGGGGCAAAACACTGATTTCAGCCCGCACAGCATCTAAGGTGGCTTGTATGGTGTGTTGGTGCGGGTGGAGGTGAATGCGCATGTCGAACAGGGAAAACTCAATTTGGCGCAAGGTTTGTAAGCCACTTTGGAAATTTTTGGCTGCCGTCATTCGATCAAACAATGCTCTGGGTAGGGCATCACCCGTTTCAATGTGAGCCGTCAGGTGTTGTAAAACCTCCCATTCCCAACAGAAGTTTTCCATGAACTGGCTAGGTAATTCAACTGCATCCCACTCCACACCCGATAGGCCCGAAACGCCCAAATCAGAAACTTGGGTGAGCATAAGGTGTAAGCCATGACCAAACTCATGAAACAGGGTGATGACATCATCATGGGTGAGTAGGCTAGGTTTGCCTGCTAAAGGTGCGGCGAAGTTACAAACTAGGTGGGCCACTGGGGTTTGCAAGTGTCCTTCAGGATGCTGCCATCGCGTGCAAACTTCATCCATCCATGCGCCAGAGCGTTTGCCGCTGCGGGCGTATAAATCGAGGTAAAAATGGGCCAATAACTCTCCTTGACGCTCGACACGGTAAAAGCGAACGTCAGGGTGCCAAACTGGCGCGGAGTCGGGTTTGATTTCCACTTCAAAAACCGTTTGTACTATGTGGAACAAACCTTGAAGTACCCTAGGCTCAGTAAAGTACTGCTTAACTTCTTGGTCGCTAAAGGTATAGCGTTTTTCTTTGAGTTTTTCACTGGCATAGGCAATGTCCCATGCTTGCAAGTCCGTGAGATGGAGTTCTGTTGCGGAAAATTCGCGTAATTCATCTAAGTCGCGTTGTGCATAAGGACGGGCACGTTGGGCTAAATCATGTAAGAACTCGATAACTTGCGTGGGTGACTGAGCCATCTTCGGGGAAAGAGATAACTCAGCATAATCCTTAAAACCCAGTAATTGAGCTTCTTCATGACGCAATGTCAGGGTTTCATTCATGATGCCGGAGTTATCCCAATCCGGCGAGCCCAAATCACTGGCACGGGTGACATAGGCTTGGTAGAGCGTTTGCCGAAGTGTGCGATTGTGCGCGTATTGCATGATCGGTAAGTAGGTGGGAAAATGCAGGCTGATTTTGTGACCTTCCTTGCCTTCCTGTTGAGCCGATGCACGGGTTGCCTCTAAAATATCTTCGGGTACGCCCGCTAATTCATCTGTTTGAGCCCAGTAGGCATAATGGTCAGTCGCATCCAATACGTGTTCGGAAAATCGTTGCGACAGTTCGGCTAGTTTTTCTTGAATGGTAGCAAAGCGTTCTTTCTTTGATCCCTCAAGTTCCGATCCTCCTAAAATAAAATTTCTTAACGCCAGTGACAACGCCTTTTGGCGTGGTGCTGAGAGTTCGGAAAATGAGTCAGATTGCGCAATGATTTTGTACTTGTTGTATAGCCTCTGATCCGAGCCTATTTGCGTATAAAACTCGGTCACTTGCGGAAGTAAGGCCGTATATGCAGCTCGCAAATCGGTACTGTCCGCCACGTAGTTGAGGTGATTCACCGCTCTCCAAGCCCGACCTAGGCGCTCAGTAGCTACATCTAAAACGGTGGATAGTGCATCATAATTGTGCGGCGTTTTAGGGCTTACGGCTTGTTCCAGAGCGCTACGTGCCTGCGCTAGTAGCTCATCCATCGCAGGTTTCACATGTTCGGGCAAAATGGCATCAAATGCGGGTAAGTGACGGGTGTCGAGCAACGGATTTTGCATGGCAGATTTGGGGTAGATTTGTGCGTACTGAACAAAGCGGAATTTTTGCTAACACGAGCGTTCGGCAGCTTCTAAGGTGTTGACCAGTAACATGGTAATGGTCATGGGCCCTACCCCACCCGGAACAGGGGTAATCCAGCCGGCAATTTGACTGACGTTGGCAAAATCGACATCACCGCAAAGTTTACCTGTCTCATCGCGATTCATGCCGACATCGAGTATCACGGCGCCTGGTTTGACCATGTCAGCTGTCAAGATCTGCCGTTTGCCCACGGCTGCAACAACAATATCTGCTTGTCGGGTGTGTACGGCCAAGTCGGGTGTGCCACTGTGGCACACCGTCACGGTGGCATTGGCTGCAAGCAGCATCATAGCCATAGGTTTTCCCACGATGTTGCTACGGCCAATCACCACCGCATGTTTGCCTTGTAGATTATGCATGCCAATGGATTCGAGCATTTTCATGCAGCCATAAGGTGTACAAGGTTTAAACCCTTTTTCATTCACCATCAGTGCACCGGCGCTGCTGATATGGAAGCCATCGACATCTTTAAGGGGGCTGATGGCTTCGATGATTTTATGATCATCGATGTGTGGGGGTAATGGCAGTTGTACCAAGATGCCATGGATGGCCGGGTCATGATTCAGAGCATCGATTCGTGCGAGTAAGTCTGATTCAGAAATGGATGACTCATATTTTTCAAGAACCGAATGAATGCTGCTGTCTTGGCACGCTTTGACTTTGTTGCGAACGTATACCTGACTAGCAGGATTATCGCCAACTAAAATAACGGCCAGGCCAGCAGATTTTCCCTTCAGCGCCAAGGCACCGGTGCGTTGCTTTACTTGCTCGCGTAATGTGGCAGATAAAGCCACACCATCAATGATTTGTGCGGTCATGATCGTTGATTGTTCGGTGTTAGGATTGGTTGCCAGAACCTAGCGCGACCTTTAATAAATCAGCAACCGTTCTGGCATTGAGTTTTTCCATGATGTTGGCGCGATGAGCTTCAACCGTTTTAATGCTGATGTGAAGGTCATCGGCAATTTGTTTGTTGAGGCGCCCAGCCACAATCCGCTCAAGTACTTGGTTTTCCCTGGAGGTTAGACGTGACATCAATGCCCCGCGATCGGCTTGGGCTTTGTGTTGCTCAAAATTAGAGCGTGCTTTGTCGAGCATCCGCTCAATCAAAAACAACAGTTCTGATTCTTTGAAGGGCTTCTCAATAAAGTCAACAGCGCCCTTTTTCATCGTGGCAACAGCCATGGGTACATCACCATGGCCCGTGATGAATACAATGGGCAGGGGGCTATTCAGTTCGATGAGTTTGTCTTGTAATTCCAAACCGCTCATGCCATCCATTCGAACATCTGCAACTAGGCAGGCTACTTCTTGCGCATTAAATCGAGCTAAAAAAATCTCGGCTGCTTCGAAACATACCACACGGTAGTTTTGGCCTTCCAGTAACCATTGCAGAGAATCGCGGACGGCTTCATCGTCATCAACAACGTAAACAGTGCCTTTTTTAGGAAAAGAATTCATGGTTTGCCTTTCTCAAGGAAAGATTTGTTGCTATGGTTGAGCAAGATGAAAAATAACTTGGTACATGCCTAAGTTGCTTCAACCGGCAAAGTAAAAGTAAAGCGACACCCTGCGACTTGATCTCCATTGTAGAGGTTTGTTGCTCGCATTCTGCCGCGATGTGATTCAATAATTGAGCGGCATAAGCTCAGACCAATGCCCATTCCTTCTGTTTTTGTTGAGAAGAAAGCCTCATAGATACGCTCTGGGATATCGCCCAACATACCAGGGCCTGAATCGGTTACGCTGAATTCAATGACATGCCCTTCTTCCTCGGACTGCTTGGGCGCCACACGTAATTCGATGGAGCGCCTAGAGGGGGGCATGTGTGCATCATCAATGGCCTCGGATGCATTTTTGACAAGATTGAGTATGACTTGTTCAATTAAAATGGGGTCGCACCAAACATCGGGAATTCGTTGCGCTAAGTAGGTGTGAAGCTGAACTTTCCTGCGCTTAAGGCTGATGTTGGCTAATTCGATGGCATCTTCTACAATCCCTGCGATTTCAGATCGTTGTTTATTAGGTTCACTGCGTTTAACAAAGGCCCGAATGCGATGAATAATCTGGCCTGCGCGCTCGGCCTGGCGTGAAGTTTTTTCCAGCGCAGTGATCAGCTCCGAGGAGCTGATGCGATCGGCTTTCACGCGGCTTACCATGCCATTGCAATAGTTACTGATGGCCGCCAAAGGTTGATTGAGTTCATGCGCGACTGAACTTGCCATCTCCCCCATGGTGATCAATCGGCTTGTGACCTGGGCTTTTTCTGCTTGTTGTTGTGCTTGCTCCTCAGCGCGATGACGTGCTGTGATGTCTGTTGCTATCAGCATTTGCGCCATGCGACCATCCGTCCATTGAAGCAGGCGTGATCGCACATCAAGCCATTTTTGCAACGATGGTATGTAAATTTCAGCATGCTGTACAGGCTGTTGGGATGGGGGGGGAATTAAGGTGGTAAGAGAGTTGAGATCGGAGTAGTCTATGGGATTGGCCTTAGAAGTCTCAAAAGGTTCGCTCATCAGAATGTGGCCTTCTGCTTGGCCGCTGAACCATAGTTTGTAAGATCGATTGGCAAATAGCAATTCTTTGCTGTGGTCGGAAACAACAGATACAGAGGCATCAAGTCCTTCTAACACGGTGGTGAAGCGTTCATGCGAGGCGGTCAATTGATCTCGTATCCGCTTAGACTCCGTGATGTTCGTCATGGAAGTCATCCAGCCGGTTTGTTTTCCTTTGGCATCAATCAGCGGCGAAACGTACATCCTTGCGTCAAAGATTTCCCCATCTTTGCGCTTGACCAGAACTTCTATGCCGCCAAGTGGGCTTTTCCCTTCAATTTCTTGCTGGAAAAAACGCATGGTTTCCTCGAGTCTCTCTGGAACCCAGTGGGGGTAGGGTGGAGTACAGCCAATGAGTTCATGCTCGGAAAAGCCAGTCATTTCACAGAAGGCGCGATTCACATAGGTGATACAGCCTTGCATATCGACGGCACGCATACCAGTGAGGATAGAGTTTTCCATTGCCCGACGGAAGTTGGATTCAGCAATAAGTGAATCTTGAATTTGATGACGCTTGCGAATGTGTAACCAACTACCCAGCAACATCCATACGGTTAGGCATGACAATGCCACAACCATCCAAAAAAGCATGTTACTGAGCAGCGTTGAGGGTGTTCTCCAACCTTGTGCGCGCAGTTTGAGGTTCAGGGCAGGGGGGGGGAGGCTTAATTCATAAGCACGTCCGATATGGTCTTTAGCATTTTTAGAGCGCGGCACTGTGGTGCTGATTAAGGGAACGCCGTGGGCGTTGATGATCGTAAAAGTATGGTTTTTTAGAATATCAACCGGAATGGCCTTATATATTAAGTTTGAAAGGGTGTAATCCAGTTTTATAGCACCCGTCGATTCACTCTTCTCTTGCAATGGAGCGGTTAAATTAATAGTAGATTGATCGGTTTCGTCAGAGTCTGAAAGGGTATAAATCAATTTGTGTTGTTCCATCAAGCCATCCAGAATGCCTGGGGCTTGTATTGTGGGGGTTTGATCAGAGTAGAGGGCTGAGCTTTTGTTTTTTCTTTTAATGACGGGGAAGGTTGAACCACTATGGTCTACGCTGACCAACAAAGTGCCGCGTTCAGAGAACCAACTGATACGTTTGAGTTCCGGCCTATTCATCAAGAACGCTAAAGCCTGTTCCTGAAACTTCAATGGATCCAGACTTTGACTGGGGAGTTGCTGAGCAAATCGGGTGAACTGTTCTTCGTGATTGAGAATGAGTAGATGAATTTGTTGATGAGCAATTTCAGCCGCATGTTTGACGGTTTCATATTCTCGTTCGCGTTCTTCATTTCTCAAATACCAAAAGGCAACTGCCATGGCGATAAGGAATAAAGTGATAGATATCAAAGGGGCTAACATTGCGTAACGATCTTGACGAGAAGATGACTGCTGGCCCCACCATCGCCAACGCAAGGGGTTGATGATGGAGGAAATGACGTTGCTATCAGGAATTGAAGTGGAGAAAATTGACATTTGTTGATTGTGATTGATTTTGATAATTTTTTGAATGGTGTGGGGGGTAAATCCTATTTCTCGGAAAAAATATGCCAAACTATAACTTTTGCATTACTAGGTTTGCTTACAGCATTTGCTGATTGTTTCCTATGGTTGCAATCATTTCGGCTTTGTTTTATGGAGAAAAAATGTCTGAGAATTCTGTTTCTGCGCCTAACAACATCCCCATCGATATTGATCGTCAAGAAACTCGCGAGTGGCTAGATGCTTTCTCGGCAGTGCTGCAATCAGATGGGCATGAACGAGGCCATTTCTTGCTAGAGCAACTTCTTGAGCACGCGCGTGAACATAGCATTGACATGCCTTTTTCTGCTACAACAGGTTATGTTAATACGATTGAACCCGATGAAGAAGAGCGTAGCCCTGGTAACCTTGAGCTAGAGGGTCGTTTACGTGCATACATGCGTTGGAATGCCATGGCTATGGTGGTTCGGGCTAACCGAATCAGTCCTGAAGATGGGGGTGATTTAGGTGGTCACATCAGCTCATTCCAGTCTCTAGCGCATATGTTTGCTGCGGGTTTTAACCATTTCTGGCATGCTGATAATACCGATAAAGGCGGTACCCACGGTGGTGATTTGTTGTATATCCAAGGTCACAGCTCGCCCGGTATCTATGCACGTGCTTTCCTTGAGGGGCGTTTGTCAGAAGAGCAAATGCTCAATTTCCGCCAAGAGGTTGATGGCAAAGGCCTATCATCCTATCCGCATCCTAAGTTGATGTCTGATTTCTGGCAGTTTCCTACGGTATCCATGGGCTTAGGCCCATTGATGGCTATTTACCAGGCGCGGTTTTTGAAGTATCTACACGCTCGTGGCATAGCTGACACCAGTCAGCGGAAGGTGTGGGTTTTCTGTGGTGATGGTGAAATGGATGAGCCCGAATCACTGGGGGCTATTGGTTTAGCGGCGCGCGAAAAATTAGACAATTTGATTTTTGTTGTGAACTGTAACCTGCAGCGCTTAGATGGTCCCGTACGTGGTAATGGCAAAATTGTCCAAGAGCTTGAGGGTGAGTTTCGCGGTGCCGGTTGGAATGTCATCAAATTACTCTGGGGTAAGGAATGGGATGCATTACTGGCCCGAGACAAAGACGGAGCCCTGCGTCAGATCATGATGGATACTCTTGATGGTGACTATCAGGCTATGAAGGCTAATGATGGCGCGTTTGTGCGGAAAAACTTCTTTGGTCGTGATCCCCGTACCCTTGAGTTGGTATCCAAGATGTCCGATGAGGATATTTGGAATTTACGCCGTGGGGGGCATGATGCTGGTAAGGTTTATGCAGCGTTTCATCGTGCACATCACCACAAAAACCAACCCACTGTATTGCTGGTAAAAACCGTCAAAGGCTATGGTATGGGTAAAGCGGGTGAGGGTAAAAATACCGCTCACCAAACGAAGAAGCTCAGTGATGACGATATTCGCTATATGCGTGATCGTTTCAACATTCCTATCCCTGATAGCGAATTACCGAAAATTCCTTTTTACAAGCCCGCCGATGACACGCCTGAAATGAAGTATTTGCATGAGCGTCGGGCGGCTTTGGGTGGCTACTTACCTCATCGTCGTACACATAGCTCTGAGAGCTTTACCGTGCCATTGTTAGAAACCTTTAAAGCAGTGTTGGACCCCACTGCTGAGGGTCGTGAGATATCCACAACTCAAGCCTATGTGCGTTTCCTGACGCAATTGTTGCGTGATCAAGCCTTGGGTCCCCGAGTTGTGCCTATTCTGGTCGATGAGGCGCGTACCTTTGGTATGGAAGGTTTATTCCGTCAGGTCGGAATCTATAACCCTGCGGGACAAAACTATACACCGGTCGATAAAGACCAAGTGATGTACTATCGTGAAGATGTTGCGGGCCAAATTTTGCAAGAAGGCATTAATGAGGCTGGGGGTATGAGTTCTTGGATTGCGGCTGCTACATCCTACTCTACCAACAACCGTATTATGGTGCCCTTTTATGTGTACTACTCTATGTTTGGTTTCCAGCGTATAGGTGACTTGGCTTGGGCAGCAGGTGATATGCAAGCTCGAGGATTCCTATTGGGTGGCACATCGGGGCGCACCACTCTAAATGGTGAAGGCTTGCAGCACGAAGATGGGCACAGCCATATCATGGCTGGCACCATTCCTAATTGTGTGAGCTATGACCCTACATTTGCTCATGAAGTTGGTGTGATTCTTCATCACGGACTCAAGCGCATGGTTGAGAAACAAGAAAACGTATTCTACTACGTCACCTTATTAAATGAGAATTATGCCATGCCGGGCCTGAGACCAGGCACGGAAGAGCAAATCATCAAGGGTATGTATTTGCTCGAACAAGGACAGGGCAAAAAAACAGCACCTCGGGTGAATTTGTTAGGCTCTGGCACTATTCTGCGCGAAAGCATGGCGGCTAAAGTGCTGCTAGAAAGTGACTGGGGTGTCATTGCCAATGTGTGGAGCTGCCCCAGCTTTAATGAGTTGACACGCGATGGTCAAGATTGCGCGCGGTGGAATCTACTGCATCCGACTCAAGCTCAGCGTGTGCCTTACGTTACGCAACAACTCGCGACACAAGATGGGCCGATTGTGGCATCCACTGATTACATGAAAAATTACGCTGAACAAATTCGTGCGTTTATACCTGCTGGTCGTAGTTACACCGTGTTGGGAACTGATGGTTTTGGCCGTTCCGACTTCCGTAGTAAATTACGCGAGCATTTTGAGGTCAACCGTCACTATATCGTGGTTGCCGCATTGAAGGCGTTGGCAGATGAGGGTAAGTTGCCGGTTGAAAAAGTAGCTGAGGCCATTGCCAAATATGCCATCAAAACCGAAAAAATAAACCCCTTGCACGCTTGATATTTAACGGAGATACACATGGCATTGGTAGAAGTCAAGGTCCCTGATATTGGGGACTTTAGTGAAGTCGCAGTGATTGAATTGCTGGTCAAAGTGGGTGATGCCATTAAGGCAGAGCAAAGTCTGATTACCGTTGAATCTGATAAGGCCTCAATGGAGATCCCGTCAAGTCATGCGGGGATTGTGAAAGAGCTGAAAGTAGCTTTGGGTGATAAAGTGAAAGAGGGCAGCTTGGTTTTAGTGCTCGAAGCTGAAGGCGTAGCCAGTGCAGCTGCTCCTGCGCCTTCAGCAGCTGCGCCTACACCCGCACCTGCTCCGGTACCTGCTTCATCAGTCGCAGCTGCTCCAGTGCCGGCGACAGTTGCAACATCAGCAGTCTCAGTCCCTGTGCAAGTTCCTGTGCACGTGCCTGCGGCCATTCCAGCTAAAGGTTTGCCGCATGCTTCGCCGTCGGTGCGTAAATTTGCTCGTGAACTCGGAGTTCCTCTGGAAGAGGTCAAGGGTTCTGGCGCCAAGGGGCGTATCACTTTAGATGATGTACAGGCATTTACACGCTCGGTTATGGCAGGCATAGCCCAAACTCAGGCTCAAGCTGCGAAGGGTGTAGGTACCAACGGTGGTGGCGAAGGTTTAGGTTTGATCCCATGGCCAAAGGTGGATTTCGCTAAATTTGGCCCGATTGAACGCAAAGAGTTGGGTCGCATCAAGAAAATCAGTGGGGCTAATTTGCTGCGCAATGCGGTGATGATTCCTGCTGTCACCAATCATGATGACGCGGATATCACTGAACTAGAAGCCTTCCGTGTGGCCACCAACAAGGAAAATGAAAAGAGCGGCATTAAAGTAACGATGTTGGCATTTTTGATCAAAGCCTGTGTCACCGCCTTGAAAAAATTCCCTGAGTTCAATAGTTCACTCGATGGCGATGCGCTGATTTACAAGAATTATTGGCACATTGGTTTTGCTGCGGATACACCCAATGGCTTGGTCGTTCCAGTGATCAAAGATGCAGATAAAAAGGGTGTTTTGCAAATCAGTCAGGAAATGAGTGAACTAGCCAAAAAAGCCCGTGATGGTAAGCTCGGACCGGCTGATATGAGTGGTGCGACTTTCACCATTTCCAGCTTAGGCGGTATTGGGGGGCGTTATTTCACGCCGATTATTAATGCGCCTGAAGTGGCCATATTGGGTGTCTGCAAAAGCCAATTTGAGCCCGTTTGGGATGGTAAGCAATTTGTTCCGCGTTTGCGCTTGCCGCTATCATTGACCTGGGATCACCGAGTCATTGATGGCGCTGCAGCTGCCCGCTTCAATGCTTATTTGGGTCAGCTTTTGGCTGATTTCCGTCGAATTCTTCTGTAAAGGGCGGTAAATATGTCAGTGATTGAAGTCAAGGTTCCTGATATTGGGGATTTCAAAGAAGTATCCGTCATTGAAATTTTGGTGAAGGTGGGAGATACGATCAAAGCCGAACAAAGTTTGATCACCGTAGAGTCAGATAAGGCCTCAATGGAAATTCCCTCCAGTCATGCGGGTGTGGTGAAAGAGCTGAAGGTCAAATTGGGCGATAAAGTCGCTGAAGGCTCGGTTGTATTGATGTTAGAGGCGCAAGGTGCCGCTGCTGCTCCAGTAGCTACGACCCAGGCTTCTGTATCAGCTGCCTTTGCCCCTGCGCCGGTGGCTGTAGCCAGTCAATCTACCCCCGCGTCTGTTGCTGCGGTGGTGATGCCCGATGATGGATCGCCTTTTGATATTGAGTGCGATGTATTGGTTCTGGGGGCTGGCCCTGGGGGTTACAGTGCTGCATTTCGTGCAGCCGATTTGGGTTTGAAGGTGGTAATGGTGGAGCGTTACGCCACCCTCGGCGGCGTATGTCTAAACGTAGGCTGCATCCCATCCAAAGCGCTGTTACATGTCGCTGCGGTGATGGATGAGGTGAGTCACATGGCTGACCTGGGTATTGAATTTGGTGCGCCTAAAGTTAGTATTGATAAACTGCGTGGTCACAAAGAAAAAGTGATTGGTAAGCTCACAGGCGGTTTGGCCGCTATGGCCAGAATGCGCAAAGTTACGGTAGTGCGTGGCTATGGCACATTTAGTGGGTCGCACCGTGTGACGGTTGAAGAAACCTCGGGCGAGGCGCAAGAAAAAACCGGCAGCCACAAAGTAGTGGCCTTTAAGCGCTGTATCATTGCCGCCGGTTCTCAGGCTGTACGCCTACCATTCTTACCTCAAGATCCCCGTATCGTTGACAGCACTGGCGCTTTGGCTTTGACCCAAGTACCTAAAAAAATGTTGATTGTCGGCGGCGGCATCATCGGGTTGGAAATGGGTACTGTTTACAGTACCTTGGGTGCCAGACTCGATGTGGTGGAAATGATGGATGGCTTGATGCAAGGTGCTGACCGTGATTTAGTGAAGGTTTGGCAAAAAATGAATGCCCATCGCTTTGATAACATCATGCTCAAAACCAAAACTGTAGGCGCTGAGGCGACTCCTGAAGGTATCAAGGTTCAGTTTGAAGGGTTGGATGGTTCGCGCTCAGAGGGAGTCTATGATCTCGTGTTGCAGGCCGTAGGGCGCACCCCTAATGGCAAGAAAATCGGTGCTGAAAAGGCTGGGGTGGTTGTCTCCGACCGTGGCTTCATTGATGTCGATATTCAAATGCGAACCAATGTTGCGCATATTTTTGCCATTGGTGATGTGGTGGGTCAACCGATGTTGGCGCATAAAGCTGTGCATGAGGCTCATGTGGCAGCAGAAGTGATCGCGGGTGAATTGCAGGGCAACGAGCAGTTGTCAAGAGCCGCTTTCAACGCTCGTGTGATACCCAGTGTGGCGTATACCGACCCCGAAGTTGCCTGGGTCGGCCTGACTGAAGATCAAGCAAAAGCTCAAGGCATCAAAGTCAAGAAGGGCTTATTCCCCTGGACAGCATCGGGGCGTGCGATTGCAAATGGCCGTGATGAAGGATTCACCAAACTCTTGTTTGACGATAGCCCAGAGGCGCATGGTCATGGGAAGATCTTGGGTGGTGGCATGGTTGGCACTCATGCCGGTGACATGATCGGTGAAATTGCTTTAGCGATTGAAATGGGTGCTGATGCTGTGGATATGGGTAAAACCATCCATCCACATCCCACATTAGGTGAAAGTATTGGCATGGCCGCAGAAGTGGCCCATGGCTCATGCACTGACTTGCCGCCAAGTAAAAAGGCCTAAAAAACCTTTTGCTCCACTTTGGCCTACATATCTACACAATGTAAGCCAAAGTGAGCTTGCTTCCTATCTGAAAAATAATGCCTTAGCGTAGATTCAACCGTTTTGAAAGCCAGTTCATTCCAAGGAATCTCTTCTTCGGCAAAAAGTCTGGCTTCAATGGTTTCGGTACCAGGTTGGAATTGGTCGGAGAGTAGTTTGGCTAAATAAAAGAAATGCACCTGACCAACTCGCTCTACGCTTAAAACGCTAAACAGGGGGCCTATTTCAATGGATGCGCCCGCCTCCTCGTCGGTTTCGCGTTGGGCACCTTGTGCCGGACTTTCGCCTAATTCCATGAAGCCTGCGGGTAATGTCCAATAACCCTTGCGTGGTTCAATGTTTCTTAAGCACAGCAATACTCGATCTTGCCATATGGGCAGTGTGCCAACCACATTGACCGGATTTTCATAATGTACTTCATGACAGGAGGGGCAAACAGCCCGAACTCGATTGTCATCGGGCGGGATGCAATGCTTAACCGCCGTGCCACAAGTTCGGCAGTGACGAATACGTGATGAATGTGAAGAGTTCATGCTTACAGAGTGTAGCTTTGAATAGACTCAAAACAATGTCAAAAAATATGTTGAATGAGCAAGACTTACTTTGGCCTCAATGGCCTGCCCCTGAAAATATCAGAGCTATGATGAGTCGGCGATTGGGTGGCGTGAGCCAAGGGCCCTACTCAAGTTTGAATTTGCGACCTGCAACCTTTGCTGACCATACAGATCAAGGCCTGGTGCGGGATGAACCTCGTGCAATTGCGCAAAATCAGCAGCTCTATGCTCAGGCTTTGCAGGCCCGTCCTGTGTATTTGCATCAAGTGCATGGCGCAGAGGTTGTGCAGTTGCATGAGCATACGCCTGATTTTTTGCGGGCAGATGCGGCCGTAAGTATCGATGTAGGTGTGGCCCCCACGGTATTGGTGGCCGACTGCTTGCCGGTACTATTTTGTACAGCAGATGGTCATGTGGTGGGGGCGGCACATGCCGGCTGGCGGGGCCTTGCCGCTGGTGTGCTTGAAAACACGGTTTCAGTCATGCGTGGCTTGAGTAGGCAAACAGATATGGAGATTTACGCTTGGTTGGGTCCGTGCATAGGCCCTAATGCCTTTGAGGTAGGTGAAGAGGTATTGCAGGCATTCTGCGTTGACCCTGATGCGGCAACGGAGAGTGAATTGAATTTAAAGCAGTGCTTTAAGGCGATTCAAAAATCAAATGGAGTGCAGCGATGGTTCGCCAATCTGCCCTTGCTAGCGCGACATCGTTTGCGACAACAGGGTGTGCTGCACATTCATGGAGGACACTGGTGCACATACTCGGACGTAGAGCATTTCTATTCATACAGGCGGGAGCCTTTCACGGGAAGAATGGCGGCTTCTGTTTGTAAAATATCAAACAATTAGTAACAAAAAATCGATGAGAAAAAAAGTTCACTTCAAAAATAATGGAAAATAACGACGATCCCTATTGCTATGAATCCTATTTTTGGGTTTGGTGATTCTTTTCTAAATTATTCTCAATATGTCGCAGTCCAAAACCACCTCTGATTTATCCCCTGATCCGGCTCAAGCTTTTGGATCTGCTTTTGGTGAAGCGGTGAAATCCTTGACGGATTTATCTTTGCCCTTTGAGCAGCTATCGCAAATGCAAAGCCGCTATCTTGAGCAGATGACGCAGTTGTGGCAGCAGGTACTGGTACCGCAAGCATCTGAAAACAAAAAGCCGATTCCTGATCGTCGATTTGCAGCACCTGCGTGGCAAACTAACCCCTTCAGTTCTTTGATGGCGCAAGCCTACTTGCTCAATGCGCAAACTTTGTTGCAAATGGCTGATTCATTTGAGGGCGATCCCAAAACCAAATCTCGAATTCGTTTTCTAACCCAGCAGTGGGTTGATGCTGTAAGCCCTTCCAACTTCTTGGCGCTCAACCCTGAGGCTCAGGAAAAAGCGATTCAAACTCAAGGTAGAAGCATTGCTGCCGGTATTGAACAAATGCTTCATGATATGCGTCAAGGGTATGTCAGTCAAACTGATGAATCGGTTTTTGAGGTGGGTCGTAATGTGGCCACAACCGAGGGAGCGGTAGTATATGAAAATGAGTTGATGCAGCTCATTGAGTACAGACCGCTTACAGCGAAAATACACGCTATTCCAATGTTATTTGTGCCCCCTTGTATTAATAAGTTTTATATTTTGGATTTGCAGCCTGAGAATTCACTCATCCGCTATACCGTAGAGCAAGGTCACCGCGTGTTCGTTGTGAGTTGGCGCAACCCGGATGAAACATTGGCGCATAAAAATTGGTCAGATTACATTGAGCAAGGCCCCATTCAGGCCATCGAGGTGGTGCAACAAATTAGTGGCAGCAAAACTGTTAATATGAAAGGTTTTTGTGTCGGAGGCACGTTGTTGATGTCTGCATTGGCGGTATTGGCAGCTCGGGGTCAGCACCCCGCTAGCAGTGTTACGCTGCTCACCACACTATTGGATTTTACCGATACAGGAATATTGGATATATTCATTGATGAAGCCGCAGTGCAATTGCGCGAGATGACCATAGGTGATCAGGCTCCTGCAGGGCCGCAACTACTCAAAGGCCAGGAATTGGCTAACACCTTCAATTTTTTGCGTCCTAACGATTTGGTGTGGAATTATGTCGTGGGTAACTACTTGAAGGGTGAAAAGCCACCAGCATTTGATTTGCTTTACTGGAATAGTGATTCCACCAATTTGCCGGGGCCGATGTATGCGTGGTACTTGCGGCACTTGTATTTGCAAAATGAATTGCGGATACCGGGGCAGCTCGAGGTGTGTGGTGAAAAAATTGATTTGAGTTTGATCAAGGTGCCTATCTATCTTTATGGCTCGCGTGAAGATCACATCGTCCCTTGGGAATCTGCCTATCGCAGTGTGGCTTTGTTAAAAGGTGAAAAGCGATTTGTGCTGGGAGCATCTGGACATATTGCTGGTGTGATTAACCCCCCCGCCAAGGGTAAGCGTTGTTATTGGACCAACAACACACTTGCTGACACGGCGTATGATTGGCAGTCACATGCCCAAGAGCACCCTGGCAGTTGGTGGACAGATTGGTCGGGCTGGCTTAAACCCCATGCTGGCGCTATGGTGACTGCCCCCAAAACCATGGGATCACGCATCCATAAACCCATCGAGCCTGCCCCTGGTCGTTATGTCAAGGCAAAAGCCTAGTTTTTCTCTACATTCATTTTAAACTAAAGGATTGATCTATGTCTCGTGAAATCGTCATCGTTGCGGCGGCACGTACTGCTGTCGGTAAATTTGGTGGCACCCTGGCTAAAACGCCTGCTACTGAATTGGGTGCAACCGTTATTCGTGAGCTCATGCGCCGCACCGGAGTTTCTGCTGATCAGGTCGGTGAAGTGATTATGGGTCAGGTGTTGGCTGCTGGTGCTGGTCAAAACCCCGCGCGGCAGGCTTTAATGAAATCAGGCTTGGCCAAAGAAACCCCTGCGTTAACCATCAATGCGGTTTGTGGCTCGGGCTTGAAAGCAGTGATGTTGGCCGCGCAAGCGATTGCATGGGGTGATAGCGATATTGTGATTGCGGGTGGGCAAGAGAACATGAGCGCCAGCCCACATGTATTGCTGGGTAGCCGTGATGGCCACCGCATGGGAGACTGGAAGATGGCTGACACCATGATTGTGGATGGCTTGTGGGATGTTTATAACCAATACCACATGGGTATTACTGCTGAAAATGTTGCCAAAGCTTATGGCATTAGCCGCGATATGCAAGATGCCTTGGCACTAGCATCGCAACAAAAAGCCGCTGCCGCTCAAGAGGCGGGTAAATTTGCCGATGAAATTGTGGGCGTGACCATTCCGCAAAAAAAAGGTGATCCGATAGTGTTTGATAGCGATGAGTTCATCAATAAAAAAACCAGTTTAGAAGTATTGACTGGATTGCGCCCTGCTTTTGATAAGGCGGGCACGGTTACAGCCGGCAATGCATCGGGTATTAACGATGGTGCAGCGGCGGTGATGGTCATGACAGCGCAAAAGGCCGCCAGTTTGGGGCTGACCCCCTTGGCTCGCATTGCGGCATTTGGCACCAGTGGGCTGGACCCCGCTACCATGGGCATGGGCCCAGTTCCTGCCACCCAAAAAGCCTTGGCACGTGCCGGTTGGAATATCCAAGACGTTGACCTTTTTGAGCTCAATGAAGCCTTTGCTGCTCAGGCCTGTGCTGTGAATAAAGCGCTGGAGGTGGATCCTGCTCGTGTGAATGTGAATGGTGGTGCCATTGCGATTGGGCATCCCATTGGTGCTTCGGGTTGCCGTGTCTTGGTAACTTTGTTGCATGAAATGCAACGTCGTCAGGCCAAAAAAGGCTTGGCTGCATTGTGTATTGGTGGCGGTATGGGTGTTTCCTTGGCCATTGAGCGTTGATTGTGTTTTAAATTTTAATTTTTTTCGGAGTTTTTTATGAGTCAAAAGTTAGCCTACGTAACAGGTGGTATGGGTGGTATTGGAACCGCTATTTGCCAGCGTTTGCATCAGCAGGGTTATAAAGTTATTGCAGGCTGTGGTCCTAGCCGTGATTATCAAAAATGGCTTGAAGAGCAAAAAGCCCAGGGCTTTACTTTTTATTCATCCGTCGGTAACGTAGCCGATTGGGATTCAACCGTTGAGGCCTTTGCGAAGGCGCAGGCCGACCATGGCACCATTGATGTGTTGGTTAATAACGCGGGCATCACGCGTGATCGCATGTTTCTGAAAATGACTCCTGAAGATTGGAAGGCGGTTATTGACACCAACCTCAACTCCATGTTCAATGTGACTAAACAAGTGGTGCCCGGTATGGTGGAAAAAGGCTGGGGCCGTATCATCCAAATCAGCTCCGTCAACGGTGAAAAAGGCCAAGCAGGCCAAACCAACTATTCTGCTGCGAAGGCGGGTATGCATGGCTTCACCATGGCCTTGGCGCAAGAGTTAGCCGGCAAGGGCGTGACCGTGAACACAGTAAGCCCTGGGTATGTCGGTACTGATATGGTGCGTGCCATCAAGCCTGAAGTGCTTGAGAAAATCATTGGCACGATCCCTGTTAAGCGTTTAGGCAAACCCGAAGAAATTGGCTCTATTGTGGGTTGGTTGGCCAGCGAAGATGCGGGATTTACGACGGGTGCAGATTTCTCGTGTAACGGCGGTTTGCACATGGGTTGATTTCCTGCTACAATGGGTGGGTTGGCTGCTTGAGTAGCCAATTCGTTCATCCCCTCTGACCTT
>JAUMCS010000002.1:0-13165 GCA_032122355.1 Burkholderiaceae bacterium | reverse complement strand
GCTTAATACCAATAAAGGTGTGATTAGCAACAAATTTTATAGGGCTTTGTAAGCACCCTTCAATTTGGGAACGGTTGGCGGCGATGCCGTCGCTGATGTGACCGTTCCGTTACGTGGTTCCCATGTTCATTGGGGCGCCAACTCGTACTTTCTCATCAATAGCGACTCACTCAACTCAAAAGCCCATGGTGGGCTGTTTGGGTTTGCGTGGGGCTGCGCTTTTGCGTGCGCGGCTTCATGATTTATTTGAGGAATAGAAAATGAGTTTTACCCCATTGGGATTGCCTGAGGTATTGTTGCGTGCATTAACAGAGGCTGGCTATGAAAATGCCACCGATGTTCAAGAAAAAGCCATACCGATTGCCTTACAGGGCACTGATGTTAAAGTGTCATCACGTACGGGTAGCGGCAAAACAGCTGCCTTTGCCTTACCTGCTCTAAGCCGAGTTTTGGCTGCTCGAGGTGATAATACGAAACGCCGTGAAAAAGGCGTGGTGTCTGGCCCGCGCATTTTGGTGCTCACACCCACGCGTGAATTGGCACAGCAAGTGGCCAAGGCTTTTGCCACCTATGGCAAGCATGTCCAGGGTTTGCGTTTACTCAGTGTAGTCGGCGGCGTACCTTATGGTGCACAGCTCAAAGCACTACGTGGGCCATTGGATGTATTGATTGCTACTCCAGGCCGATTGATGGATCATATGGCCAGTGGCAAGGCGATACTTTCCGGCGTGGAAATGTTAGTGCTTGATGAGGCCGATCGCATGCTGGATATGGGCTTTATTGATGATATCCGCCATATTGCCGAGCAATTACCTGAGCAAAAACAAACGGTGATGTTTAGTGCGACATTTGCGGGCCATGTAGGCCGCTTGGCTGATGAATTGCTGACACCTGAGGCGCAAACCATATCGGTTGCTAGCCACACCGATACCCACCAAAACATTGAGCAGCGCTTACACTGGGCGGATGACAATCGCCACAAAGATGCTTTACTCGACCACATTTTGGGCGAGCGCGAGGTTGATCAAGCGGTGGTATTTACCAGCACCCAGCGCGATGCGGATTGGTTAGCCGACCGTTTATCTGAGTATGGGCATCGCGTAGCCGCACTGCATGGGGGAATGCCACAGGGTCGCCGTAATCGCGTATTGCAGGGTTTGCGCACACGCCAATTGCGTGTGTTGGTAGCAACCGATGTTGCAGCACGTGGTATCGACATACCTACCATCAGCCATGTAATTAATTATGGCTTGCCCATGAAAGCTGAAGATTACGTGCATCGTATCGGGCGTACGGGTCGTGCTGGGCGATCAGGTTTGGCGGTTACGCTAGCCGAGCGCCGTGATGTCGTCATGATTAAGCGTATCCAACAATTCACTACGCAAAGCATACCTGTGGCCCGTGTTGAGGGGCTAGAGCCACGTCAGCCTGAGCCGCAAATTCACATGGGTGCGCCTCGTGGTGGTCGTGGTCGTCCTGAAGGTGCTGCCCGTGCGGGAGGCCGTCCTTGGGGGCGCTCAGAAGGACGTTCAGAAGGGCGTTTTGAGGGTCGAGCTGATGCTCGCCCACATGGCAGGGGCTTTGAGCGCCGCTCAGAAGGGCGTGCTGAAGGCCGGTCTGAAGGCGACCGCTTTGATGGACGATCAGAAGGGCGCTCGGAAGGTCGAGCTGGTGGCCGTTGGGGTGGTGCCGCTGGGGCCCAGGGCAAGCCAGGTGGCTTTGGTAAGTCTCGTGCTTTTCGCTAAAGCTAACGTGATTTCGGGTGAGGGCGGTGATTTTTGCTCAGCCCTCTCTTGAAATCAAAACGAAAGACCTTAAATAGGGTTTGTACAGGCTTTGAAGGCCTGAGTTACAAACCCTTTTTTATTTAGGAACACCATGGAAAAAAAGACGTTATCGTTTCAAGCTGAAGTGCAGCAAATTCTGCATTTGGTCACGCATTCCCTTTACTCTAACAAGGAAATTTTTCTGCGTGAATTGATATCCAATGCCTCCGATGCTTGTGACAAATTGCGTTTTGAGGCGCTTGACAATGCGGCCTTGTGGGAAGATCAGCCACAGCTGGATGTGCGCATATCGGTGGATGAAGAAGCTAAAACCCTCACCATACGTGACAACGGTATTGGTATGAGTGAAGCCGAAGCTGTGGCTAACTTAGGAACCATTGCCAAGAGTGGTACACGTGAATTTATGTCGCGTCTTGAGGGTGACCAGAAAAAAGATGCACAGCTGATTGGACAATTTGGTGTGGGTTTTTATTCGGGCTTTATTGTGGCCGATCGTATCACCGTGGAAACCCGCCGTGCTGGCACCAAAGTAGAAGAAGGTGTGCGTTGGAGTAGCACGGGTGCCGGTGATTTTGAAATTGAAACCATCGATAAACCCGCGCGCGGAACCGACATCATTTTGCACCTGCGTGATGGTGATGATTTAGATTACTTGAAAGCTTGGAAGCTACGCTCGGTGATCAGTAAATATTCTGACCATATCTCCTTGCCCATCATGATGCGCAAGGAAGTTTGGGACGAAGAGAAAAAAGAACAAGTTATTCAAGATGAATGGGAAACCATTAACAAGGCTGCGGCTTTGTGGGCGCGCCCCAAGAGCGAGGTAACGGAGGCTGACTACCAGGCCTTTTACGAGCAAATCTCGTATGACCGAACGGCTCCACTGGCTTACACCCACAACAAGGTGGAAGGCCGCAGTGAATACACTCAATTGCTGTACATACCGGCCAAGGCACCGTTTGATTTATGGAATCGCGACAAGCGCGGTGGTGTCAAGTTGTATGTCAAGCGCGTTTTCATCATGGATGATGCCGAGGCTTTAATGCCCGTTTACTTGCGTTTTGTTAAGGGTGTGATTGATTCAGCGGATTTGCCCTTGAATGTCAGCCGTGAGCTTTTACAAGAAAGCCGTGATGTGCGTGCGATTCGTGAGGGCTCCACGAAAAAAGTGTTGTCGATGCTCGAAGCATTGGCTAATTCTGAGAGTGATGAAGACAAACGCAAATATGCGGATTTTTGGAATGAATTTGGCAGTGTGTTGAAGGAAGGTTTGGGCGAGGACTTTGTCAACCGTGAGCGCCTAGCCAAGCTTTTGCGTTTTGCTTCAACCCATGCAGAAGAAGGGGTTTCTTTGGCCGATTATGTTGGCCGCATGAAAGAAGAGCAAAAGGCCATTTACTACATCACAGCTGATAGCTTAAACGCAGCTAAGAGCAGCCCTCAGCTTGAGATATTCCGCAAAAAAGGCATTGAAGTGCTGTTGTTTGCCGATCGGGTGGATGAGTGGATGCTTTCCCATTTGTATGAATTTAATGGTAAGCCTTTGCAAAGCATTGCCAAGGGTTCGATTGATTTGGGCGAGTTGCAAGACGATGCCGAAAAGAAAGAGGCCCAAGCTGCTGCCGAAGTATTCAAGCCAGTGCTTGATCGCATCAAAGCGGCTTTGAAAGACCGTGCAAAAGATGTGAGGGTAACCACACGTTTGGTCGATTCTGCAGCATGTTTGGTGATGGAAGAAGGCGATATGAGTGGCCATTTGGCGCGCCTACTTAAGCAAGCAGGTCAGACCGCACCCACTTCTCAGCCGATTTTAGAAGTGAACCCGGCGCATACTCTGGTCAAGCGCTTAGAAACCGATGAATCGCGTTTTGATGATCTTTCGCATTTGCTATTTGAGCAAGCGCTATTGGCTGAAGGCGGTGTATTAGATAATCCTGCTGAGCACGTGCAGCGTGTAACCCGATTGCTGGTGGCCTGAGCATCGGTGGGCTAATCACTCCCCCTTTGGGGGGTGATACCCCCCCTTTTTTCGATACCCCCATTGGTGGGTATTGGGAGGGGGTGTTTTTTTAATGGGTTGGCTCTATACAGCTATACTGTTGGTTTTTTCGTGACAAGGATGTGTTGCATATGTCAAGGTTTTTTTTATCAAGTAAAACCCAATCAGGAGTGTGGGGTCTTGCATTGGGTATGTTGCTAACTGCTTGCGGCGGTGGCGGTGGCGGTAGTGGTGGTTCAACCACGCTCTCGGGGGCGGTGATTGACGGCTATATTGAAGGTGCTAAGGTCTGCTTGGATGTGAATGGCAATTTGGTGTGCGATACGGGCGAGCCATCTGCGACTACCAATGCGTTGGGTAAGTACAGCATCGCGTATAGCGGTTCTACCGCAGGCTTACATGTGATTGCTGAGATTGGTGAGAATGCCAAGGATGCGGATGATAAAGGTCAAACTATTGCAGAAGCTGGAAAAGCCCCATTTACTTTAGCCACGCCAGCGACCAAACCTCAGACATTAACACCGCTAACCACCTTGGTAGCGCATGAAATGATGATGAACACAGGTTTAAGTGCTGAAGCGGCTGAAGACAGTGTTAAGAAAGCGCACAGTATTACTGATAGTCTTTTAAGTAACGATTACGTGGCGGCAAACAAACCAAACCTCCACGCTGTGGCCAAAATTTTAACCTTGGCAATGGGTGAAGTGGCTTCTGCGGCAAGTGTGGCTTCGAGTTTAACTCCCGCAGCGCGTAAGCAAATTATGGAGCAAGCAAGGGATTTCGCTGCCGAGTATATCAGAGGAGGTAATCCCGCAAATGCCAATTTAGTGAAACCAGATGTTTTCAGGTTGAGCTTTAACCCTAAGGCCGATGAGATCAAAGGTAAAGTGGCAGTTGTCAGTGCTCAAGGTAACTTTGCAACTGCTAAGGCCAGTGATATTCTTGCCAGCGGGCTGGTAATGGCTCAAAGAAGTGACTCGAATGATATTTACGCCCAATTTAGATCGTTATCAGGGAGTTCCATTATTGATGTGGCATTTCAACTTGCCTCAGGTGCACAGAATTGGCTCAAACAAACCGATGATATTAAGCCCGAACAATCCTGGGTGCTAGGCTCACAAGGGTGGATTTCTACTAAAGCAAGTGCCCCTGTTGTGTCAGATTTGGTGTTTAACGGCAATTGCGTGAGTATGCAGGATGTGGCACCTAATCAAGGAGTAACTGCTTTTGAGCAATATTGTTTCCAGCAGAAATCTTTAGCGGATCAGAAGCTAGGTCAATACTTCCGTGAATTCAATGATTCAGATGTGAAATTTCCTACCGGTGCATTGGCATACAATATAACAGAAGGTGTCTCAGACGATCGGTATCAGTTGTTTCCACACGATAAAATGAGCTTCACATTTGATGAAGTTAAAAATTTCCTCACTGGTGACAAAGATGAAGGGATGGATAGCCCTTTCGGTTGCAGGGTGAGGAGGAGTGAAGGTAGGCAATTAATATGGATTTGTTTTCGTCCCGATAATTCATTATATCCAGAGCAAATAGCTGGTTTTGATATTCGAGATGTCCAAGGTGTAACACTCATCTTTTTAGATCCCCCGCGTGCCTATTGGGATTGGCTAGGCCGTGATGTGGAGTTGGGTACAAAAATCATTATTGCACAAGACCCCGTCAGCAACTATGCGATGGGTGGGCGTTTTACCCCCAAAACTTCCAAAACTACCCGTTATTTTGGTGGAGATACCAAAATCAGTAACTTGGTCGCATTCAATGCAGTCATGAAAGCCGCCAGTATGCCAGAACTGGATCCGAGCAAATGATAGCGGCACTCAAAAAAATCAGCTATAATGAGAAGTTAACCCGTTAGCGGCGGGGTGGTAGGTTGTTGAGCAAAGAGGCCTGATTAAAGTGCAAGCACCTGTGCTGAATCTAAAATCTTAACAATAGGTACCGATGCCAACTTCCTACACAAACAGCCGTTTTTTATAGGAAAAACCACATGAAAACCTTCAGCGCCAAACCGGCCGAGGTGGTGCATGAGTGGTTTGTGATTGACGCCACCGACAAGGTGCTCGGACGTGTTGCCAGCGAAGTGGCACTCCGTTTGCGCGGCAAGCACAAAGCCATTTACACACCCCACGTAGATACCGGTGACTTTATTGTGATTGTCAATGCCGACAAAATCCGTGTTACCGGCAACAAAGCCGAAGATAAGGTCTACTACCGTCATTCCGGCTTCCCGGGCGGTATCTACGGCACCAAATTCAAAGATATGCAGGCCAAACACCCCGGCCGTGCGCTTGAAAAAGCCGTGAAAGGCATGTTGCCTAAAGGCCCCTTGGGTTACGCCATGATCAAAAAACTGAAGGTGTATGCGGGCGCTACGCATCCCCACACCGCTCAGCAACCTAAAACCCTGAGCATCTAAGGAGCGCCGCCATGATCGGAAATTGGAACTATGGCACAGGCCGTCGCAAAAGCTCGGTTGCTCGTGTGTTCATCAAAAAAGGCACAGGCCAAATTACTGTTAACGGCAAGCCCGTTGAGCAATATTTTGGTCGTCAAACTTCTATCATGATTGTCAAGCAACCTTTGCACCTGACAAACAACGTAGAAACCTTTGATATTAAGGTCAATGTATCGGGTGGCGGTGAATCCGGCCAAGCCGGTGCTGTGCGTCACGGTGTGACCCGCGCTTTGATTGAATACGATGCTGCACTGAAGCCTGAGCTCAGCCGCGCTGGATTTGTCACACGCGATGCGCGTGAGGTCGAGCGTAAGAAAGTCGGCTTGCGCGGTGCTCGTCGCCGTAAGCAATTCAGCAAGCGCTAATTTCTTGCCAAACAATACCACCCTTGTGGTATGGTCATGGGCTGTCAGCACCTACGGGAGCTTGGCAGCCTTTGTTTTTTTGGGGCAATATACCCCTATTTCCCCTTGGCGCATCGGGTTTAATGCTTGTATGCGATGATTATAAGAATTTGAGGAGAGACAACAATGAACGCTGTGGCTGAAACTCAACCGGTAGCTGTGAATGAAATGCCC
Organism: Burkholderiaceae bacterium; assembly: GCA_032122355.1. Lineage (GTDB taxonomy): Bacteria > Pseudomonadota > Gammaproteobacteria > Burkholderiales > Burkholderiaceae_C > RFTU01. Next base: position 6,331 of record JAUMCS010000002.1, on the reverse strand, counting down.
CCCCCTTTGGTATTTACCGACAGCGCTGCGGGTAAAGTGGCTGAACTGGTCGCTGAAGAAGGCAACCCTGACTTGAAGTTGCGGGTGTTTGTTCAGGGTGGAGGGTGTTCAGGATTTCAATATGGTTTCACCTTTGATGAAGTGGTGAATGAAGATGATACTCAAATGCACAAAAACGGTGTCACGTTGCTTATCGATGCCATGAGCTTGCAGTATTTGGCAGGTGCTGAGATTGACTATAAAGACGATCTGCAAGGGGCTCAGTTTGTGATTAAGAACCCCAATGCCACCACTACCTGTGGCTGCGGTTCATCGTTTTCGGTGTAAATTACCGAGGGTACCTGCAACCCAAAATGCGCGGCCCGCGTGCACCGGTAACTGCAGGGCAGTTGCCCGGCTGCTGTTGCAGATGTTGCAGGGCCAGCCATCCAAAAGCAGCAGCCTCTACATCCATCACATCTAACCCTAAGGCTTGAGTGTTTTGTATGTGAATACGCAAGCCGTGGGTATGGCAGGCTGCTTCTAGGCGCAACATCAAATGCCGGTTGAGGGCACCCCCTCCGCATACCCATAGATGCTCAGCATTAGGCATTGCAGTATGCAACTCAGCGGCAATGCTGTGTGCTGTTAAATTAGACAATGTCGCTTGCACATCGGCTGGAGCCGGTGGCTTATGCGCATCGCTGGGTGCGATGTGCTGAGCATAATGCGCAAGTTGTTGATCTAGCCAATGGATATGAAAATCATCACGCCCAGTGCTTTTTGGGGCAGGCAAAGCAAAGTAGGGGTGTTGCAGCAGATGATTTAATAACTCGGGTATCACTACGCCTGAGGCAGCCCACTGTCCATCTGGGTCAAAAGCAGTGCCTTGGTGGCGTTGACACCAAGCATCCAGCAATACATTGCCTGGTCCGGTGTCTAGGCCATTAATTTCATCAGGTGCATAAAGCAAGCTAAGATTAGCAAAGCCCCCGATATTCAAAACGGCAGTGGGTGTTTGACCATTAAGCAAGGCGGCATGAAACGCTGGAACGAGGGGGGCGCCTTGGCCACCTGCGGCAACATCACGGCGCCGAAAATCGGTGATGACATCAATACCACATAGCTCAGCCAGTAAGCTGGCATTGTGTAATTGCACCGTATAACCATAACCATCATACAAACCTGGCTGATGCCGAACTGTTTGCCCGTGTAAGCCCACTGCAGCTATGGCATGCGCGGGTAGGGCGATTTGTTGCAATAGATCATGAACAACCGAGGCTGCATCGAGCGCCAAGGCATTAGCCGCTAGGGAACTGGTATGCAATTCATTAAAACTGGGGGAATTGAGCTGTAATATGGCTTCGCGATGAGCGGCTGATAGGGGTACTGAGGCGCGAGCGTGTAGGGTGAAACTCAGAGCATCCTGAGATGTATGCCCAGGTGAGTGCCATTCAATGAGTACGCCATCGGTGGCATCCAGCGAGGTGCCTGACATCAAGCCGATGGTATAGGTGCGTTTCAATTATTCAGCCTGCTCAACATTACCCTGAATGGTGGCCGCTAGTTTAAGCTTGCTTTGATAAAGAGCCACGGTTTGCATAAAGGCTGGCTTGGCTTGGGCGGCTAATGGAATGGTTTGAGCCTCACGAGCAAGAGTTAAGGGGTCAACGTGCTGACCATTCACACGATATTCAAAATGCAAGTGGGGGCCCGTAGCATAACCCGTTGCACCCACGGCACCGATGTTTTGGCCTTGGGTGACCGCTTGACCGCGCTTTACCGCCATTTTGCTTAAGTGCGCATAAACGGTGGATTGCTTGGGTGTATGCTTGATGATGATGGTATTGCCATAGCCATTTTGCCAACCCGCAAATTCGACCACACCATTGGCCACAGTGCGAACCGGTGTACCGGTGGGCGCGCCATAATCGACGCCGCGATGGGCTCGAAGTTCTTGTAATATGGGATGAAAGCGCATGGCAAAGCCTGAAGTGACCCGTGAAAATGCCATGGGACTAGCTAGAAATGTGCGCCTACGGCTGTTGCCTGCAGCATCGTAATATTCGCCCCTACCGCCAGGCTGGTTACTTTCAAACCAAACGGTTTGGTAGCTTCTGCCTTTATTGACAAATTCGGCAGCCAGAATGCGGCCAGCGCCTTGATTCCAGTGTATGGGCTGACCATCAGCAGTGAGGGTTTCATAAACGATATGAAAGCTATCACCCCGCTGGAGTTGGCGGTGAAAGTCGATGTCGCCGGAAAATAATTCGGCCATTTGGGTGGCAATGGCGTCGGGTACTTGCGCCTCATCAGTGGCCGCGAACAGGCTAGAGCGTATGGTACCGCTGCCAATGCGAGTTTGGCTTTGAAGTTCGCCTAACTGAACGGAAGCTTCAAATGCGCCAGCTTCATTTCGTTGAATCAGTAATCGATGGAATAGACGTTTAGCCGATGTTGAGTTCGGAGTGTCAGCGGCATCGTCGGGGTTTGCCGGGTAGCGTGCGACCAGTTCAAGCAATTGGCCAGAAGAGTCCGACTTGAGTTGTACCATTTTGCGGCTGTATCCCTTGAATAGTAGGGCTGCTGTGGGGTTGGTGCGGATAAACTCAAGGGCTTGGGAATGGCTCACACCCAACCGGCGAAATAGGCTAGTCGGGCTATCGTTGCTGCGCATCACATCGGAACGATATAAAACCAGCGATGTGTCGGCCAGTGCTTGGGTTTGTTGAGCCAGGTTGGCGGTGGGCTGGACTACTTCCGTGATCAGCGTGGTGCGTGCCGATGGGCTGTTGGAATCGGGGGGGGCAATACCTAAAGCGGTAGCACCCATAATAGCTAGCATCACACCCAGCATCGCCGTTAAGGGCTTTTGATGCTGTTGTAAGTGGGGTAGTGCGGTTGCCAAAGCAACCTCAATGGCAGCTTGGGTAACTGTTCGATTAGGAAAAGCCAAGAAAAAGCGTGATTTCATAAAGGAATTCGTGAGCAAGGAGGGCAAATAACAACCGATTACTTACCGGAGCCCTCAAGCCTATAGGTAAAATGAAGCAAAAATTCTTTGCAGATTATAACTGATTTTAAAAAAGCGGTATTTATATGATTCCAGACCTTGATGATGATATTCGCCATGCCTTGCATGTGACCCTGCGGGGGTGTGATGAACTTTTACCTCAGGCTGATTGGGTGCGCAAGCTGCAGCGTGCAAAAAACCAAGCGCAGCCCCTACGTATCAAGTTGGGGCTTGACCCCACGGCACCTGATATTCACCTAGGTCATACGGTGGTGTTAAATAAACTGAGGCAATTGCAAGATTTAGGGCATCAAGTCGTGTTTTTGATTGGTGATTTTACTTCGATGATTGGTGACCCATCGGGCCGTAACACGACACGCCCAGCCCTCACTGCCGAACAAATACAGGCCAATGCCCAAACATATTACCAGCAAGCGAGTTTGGTGTTAGACCCCAATCGCACGGAAATACGCTACAACAGTGAGTGGAGCGATCCTCTGGGCGCCCGCGGGATGATTGAGTTGGCTTCACGCTATACCGTTGCGCGCATGATGGAGCGTGATGATTTCACCAAACGCTTCAAAGCGGGTACACCTATCAGCGTGCATGAGTTTTTGTATCCCTTGATGCAGGGTTATGATTCGGTGGCGCTAAAAAGTGACTTAGAGCTGGGTGGTACGGATCAAAAATTCAATTTGCTGATGGGGCGGCATTTGCAGCAAGAATTTGGGCAAGAGCCGCAGTGTATTTTGACCATGCCCTTGCTGGAAGGCTTGGATGGCGTGGATAAGATGTCCAAAAGTAAAAATAATTACATTGGCCTGACTGAGCCCCCGAATACTTTTTATGCCAAGGTATTGTCTATTTCTGATGACTTAATGTGGCGTTGGTATACATTGCTTTCATTTAAGCCCGAGTCAGAGATTACGGCTTTACGCCAGCAAGTGCAAGAAGGGCTCAATCCGAAAGAAGCCAAAATGGCACTAGCGCATGAATTAACGGCGCGTTTTCATGGCGAGGCTGTAGCGCGTGCAGCGGCTGAGGATTTTGCGAATCGTGCGCGGGGTGGCGTGCCTGACAATATACCGGAAGTGTTTTTGACGGGGGCACCGTTGGGCGTAGCAGCTATGTTGAAAGCCGCAGGTTTGTCGCCTTCAACCTCAGAGGCGAATCGGCTACTAGAGGGTGCGGGTGTACGAATTGATGGCACCACCATCAGTGACCGTAGCTTGAAATTAAGCGCAGGGGTGATGGTGGTGCAAGTGGGCAAGCGCAAATTTGCGCGAGTGACTTTAAGCTAGGAGCTTAGTCAGCGTAGGCACCAGCTGCTTTGATGATGGGGCCCCATTTGTTGATTTCAGCTTCAACAAACTTTTTGTGCTCAGCACCGGAAACACGACCATCGGTAACCACCACGGCTCCGAGTGCTTCTTGGCGTTTGATGAACTCGGGGTCTTTGAGCGAGGCACGCAAAGCGGCATTGACTTTTTCTTGAATGTCTTTGGCGGTGCCTTTGGGTGCATAAAGGCCGTGCCAAATGCTCACGTTAAAGCCCTTCAAGCCTTGGCTATCAAGAGTAGGTAGTTTGGCTAGAGCGGGTGCAGCTAGGGGCTTGAGAGTGCTAACAGCAAATGCCTTGACCTTGCCGCCTTCAATTTGTGCGGTGGTGTTGGTGGTTTGGTCGCACATGAGATCTACTTGGCCGCCGATGAGGTCAGTCATGGCCGGAGCTGTGCCTTTGTAGGGGACGGTGGTCATGTCGACTTTGAGGGTTTGTTGAAACAATAGGCCGCACAGGTGTGAAGCTGAACCCAAACCGGCATTGGCTAAATTGATATTGCCTTTGTTAGCTTGAATCCATTTGTTGAGGTCGGCATAGGTTTTGGCTTCGAGGGCTGGCTTGCCGATGAGGGTCATGGGTACATCGTTAATCATGCCTAGGTACTCAAAATCATTGAGTGTGTCGTAGGCCATTTTGCGGTACAGGGCAGGGGCGGTTGCCATGCTAATGTGGGTGAGCAGCAGGGTGTAGCCATCGGGCGCGGCTTTAGCCACTTTGGTGGCGCCCAGTGTGCCGCCGGCACCACCGACGTTTTCAATCACAACCGCTTGGTTATTAAGGCTTTTACGGAGTACATCAGCTAAATCACGAGCCACTTTATCGGTCGGGCCGCCAGCTGCGAAGGGCACCACGAGTGTGATGGGTTTGTCGGGGTAGCCGTTGGCAAAAGCGCTTGCACTAACGCACAAACTGACAGCGATGGATAGTAAACGTTTCATGGATGCTCCATAATGGAAGTTAACAAGAACAGCCATATTACTAGGGTGGAGGGGCTAATTGTTGAGGAAAGTACGTACTGCCTGATTACTCAATGGTGTACTGACTTGGGCGGGTGACGCATGATCCTTGGGGTTAGTCACTTTTCTATAATGATAATTTGGCTCTTATGAGGTCAATTATTGACCTTAACCAACACTGTGGTTATGACAACTATGCCGTGCCTGAATCGCAAATTGTGCGTTCTTTGAAGGCGGCTGACTCGTGATACGTTTGCGCGTATGGGCCAATGATCTGCCTATGGGTTGGTTTGGTTATGAGGCGGGCTCCTATTTTTATCAGTACGATCAGGAGTGGCTGAAATCTAAGATTGCGTAGCCGCCCGTGGTTCCCGAAGTCGGTGCGCGACATTCGTCCTTTCCGCATTGAGCAGTGGTCGGATTTCACCGCTGTCGTCATGGGTTGAGCGATAGTACTGTCATTGGTATTCGGATATTTCGAATTTCGTTTATTTCGTTTATACTCGGGTTTTAGGTGATATTTGAAAACTCTGGAGGTTGCCATGGCTTCACACTCGATTGCTTATCCGTTACCAACGGCCGAAGAGGTTGCCGTTGCACGCGAGAGTGGGCGTGCGCTCTCGGCTTATTTACAAACTCGTGCTGAAACTCTGCAAATTGAAATTTTTGATGACAAAGGTGCGGCTCACCCTGTCCGAGTTCCTGTATCGGCGCTGCGTTTGTTGGTGGATGTTCTGACTGAAATTGGTGATGGTAATGCGGTTAGTATTATTCCGATCCATGCGGAATTGACTACTCAGGATGCCGCTGATGTGCTGAACGTTTCGCGCCCCTTCTTGGTGCAGCTACTGGAGCAAGGTGAAATTCCTTTTCATAAAATCGGCACGCACCGCCGTATTCGTTATCAAGATGTGATGGCATATAAAGAGCGTATTGACGCTGCTCGCAACAAGACGCTTGATGCACTGGCCGAGCAAGCCCAAGTGCTTAATATGGGGTATGAATGACTGTTGATGAGTACTTGGATACCCTGCTTAGGCA
>JAUMCS010000001.1:18924-29297 GCA_032122355.1 Burkholderiaceae bacterium | reverse complement strand
GACGTGAAGTCAGTGTTGCCCCCATGTGTTTGGCCAGCAAGGAAGCCGCTGCTTGGTAGGTGTTTAAAACACGTTGCAAGTTACGGCGGTAGATGCTCATGTCATCGTTCGCGTCTAGAGGGCGTTGGGTGGTGCGTTGCCAAAGTTCTCGAGCCAATTGAATTTGTCTTTTGGCGTATTCAAGGGGGTCATCGCCCAGATCAAAACGGTTGACCAACGGGTCTGAAGTGATGGTGTCCTCATCCGTTGCGTAGGCGAGGGCTGAATTGGTGTCGCTTTGAGAGGCCAGTATAGCTAGCTCTCGAGCTTCGTCCTCAGCTGCATATTCACGATACCCCCATGCAATAGCCCATTTGTCATAAGCACCTAATCGATTCATGTGTATATCAGCCATTTTTTCATCTTCCAAGGTCAAATTAAGACCGTTGTAGTCCATCACGGAGTTGGAGATGCCATGAGCGGAAGTAAATTCCGAGTTACGTAACTGTTCTCGACTGATACCCACCGAGCCTTTAAAGTTATGACGCAAACCCAGTGCGTGGCCGACTTCATGCATGGTTACGTCTTTGAGGCTTTGGTATATAAATTTTTCTGCCTCAGGGCCTTGGGGGTCAATCAAACCACGCAACACCATGAGTTCATAAGCTGTAGAAACGCCTTCTAATGCTTCCGCAGCATAGGTGCATTGCTCGGCTGTGTGATCATGAGTACCCCATCCAGTGATGGAGTTTGCTTGAATTCGAGGTTGTGTATCACGGACACGCAAACGCCCTAATCTGGCCCAGTTTTCAGGGATGATGGCGGCTGCTCTTAGTATTTCACCGGTAATGGGGTCGGCTTGACTAGGGCCAACAGCGGCCGTTTGCTCAGCTTCGGAACTAAACCAGCGCAGAGCCAAAATCCCCACGCCCTCAAGCGTCGACTCATCGGAGTCATCGGATTGTTGCTCTACTACTAATGCATTTTTGAAACCCGCTTCCTCAAAGGCTTTATTCCACTCTAAAACGCCCTCTTTGAGGGCGCCGCGCCATTTTAGGGGGATATTTTTATCCATCACCACACGTATGGGTTTTTTGGGGTCAGATAAGTTGGATTGCGGGTCTTGTTTTTCAAGTCGCCAGCGACGAATCACATGAGTTCGCCGATCTATGCCGTTGTCCTCGTCTAAATTCCAGTAAGATTCGGTGAAATACCCCACACGCTGGTCAGCCCGTCTAGCCCTCATAGGCTCTTGCGGTAGCGGTGAGAAGGTGTACACCAAAGTTAAAAATAAACTTCGGGCATCCGGTACGATGGTCGGAGGATTTGGCTGACTGTCTGCCGGCACAGGGCCTGAGGAGGGCCTGATTACAGGTAGCTTGGGCACGGCATAGTGCGATCGAACGGTGACGCTGGTATTGGCTTCGTCGTTTTTGGTTCGGGTGATGTGGGAATTGGCACGATCAAGACTGTAAGGCATGCGGTATGCGGTCTCAAGCCTCGTTTGTAGCCCTGTAATATCGCCCCCGAGCAATGCAGTTGCATCAATCAATGCAGACTGTCGCTGCGGATGCAGCGCAGCAACTAATGGTACTGCGGCCAATAAACTTTCCGAATAGCTTTCGGCTAAAGCCCGTTGCAATGGGCGGGCAGTCGGGGCTTGTGTTTCAAGATTGAGTGCCAGTAACTGAACGTTGTTTCCTATGCGCCTAAAGCTCACCACTTTGTCAAAGTGCATCAGCCCCGGCCAAAAATAATGCTGGCCTAAGCCCTGAGCCAAGGAGGTACCCATAAAAAAAGCCTGACCCCATAGCTGCGTCGGAATTTCTATCCATGTTTTGTCGTCACGAGTCCAAATAGGCAAATAGCCTTTATTTGGCGTTGCGCCTTTAATCACATCTTCAAAGGCTGGTAGGGCAGAAGGTACGCCAGATGCCGCTGAAATATTTGGCGGTAGTGGCTTGGATGTTGAGCTAACTTGGGGTGTGGATAGTCCATCTGGTGCCTCTACGGTGGCCGCACTACCAGTTCCTGTGGGCAATTTGTTTACAACGGGTTTTCTGGTGGGGGCAGAAGTGGAGCAACCAACTACGCTACCCATTAAAGCTATGAGTGCAATACGGTATAGATTAGAGGTAACAGGGATTTGCATAAACATATGGCAAATGGTTTGTGGAAAGACGGATTAGGAATTTTTTAGAGCATTTATTAACTTTTGGTGTATTCCCCCAAAGCTGCCATTACTCATGCATAGAATGGCATCCCCGGGTTCTACCTTGGTTATGATTTCACGAATTAAGCTGGGCAAGTCAGCGCATACATAGGCTTGATGGCCCATTGGCGCAAGTACGGTAGAAGCATCCCAACTCAAACCAGCGCTGTAACAAAATGCCAAGTCAGATTCCTCCAATGACCAAGGCAACTGGTTTTTCATCGTACCTAACTTCATAGTGTTAGATCGAGGTTCAAATACGGTCAAAATCCGGCGAGGTTTTCCAGATGGGTGTAGTCGGTCTAGTTGCCGACGCAACCCATGAATGGTTGTGCGCATGGCGCTGGGATGATGAGCAAAATCATCGTACACCGAAACGGCAGGGGCTTCCTTTACTGTACTTAAGACAACTTCACCTTTTAGTTCGAGTCTTCTGCGAACATTCTTGAATGAAGCTAAAGAACGACTAGCAGCTTCAGCTTTGATGCCCACGTTTTCGGCTGCAGCAATGGCCGCCAACGCATTGAGCTGATTATGTTCCCCCACTAAATCCCATTCAACCCGCCCCACTTTGAGCCCACCGCGCAACACATCAAAGGCATGATGCTCACCACGGGCTCTTAACATACCCATTTGTTCTCGGGGATGTCCAAAATATTGGGTGCGGCTCCAGCATCCATAAGAAAGCACCCGTTCTAACGACTTTTCACGTGCATTAACAACAATTAATCCTGATTCAGGGATAGTTCTTACCAAATGATGAAACTGAATTTCTATCGCATCCAAATTGGGGAAAATATCGGCGTGATCAAACTCTAGGTTATTAAAAATGGCTGTTCGAGGGCGATAGTGAACAAACTTACTGCGCTTATCAAAGAAAGCTGTATCGTATTCATCCGATTCAATCACAAAAGGCGCATGAGCATCACCCAATCGAGCTGAAACTCCAAAATTTAAAGGTACACCACCGACCAAAAAACCGATGGTTGAACTGCGTTGTTTTTGAAAATGATCTTCAAGGATCCAGGCCAGCATAGATGTGGTGGTGGTTTTACCATGAGTTCCGGCTACAGCCAAAACATGACGCCCCTGGAGGATGTGATCTGACAGCCATTGAGGGCCACTGGTGTAGGGTAGACCTGCTTCTAAAATGGCTTCCATCAACGGGTTGCCTCGAGATACTACATTTCCAACCACAAAAAGGTCAGGTTTGATGTGGATTTGATCTGGGCTATAGCCTTCGATCAGTTCAATGCCCATAGCTTTTAATTGATCACTCATCGGGGGGTATACACCCGCATCGCAGCCTGTGACTTGGTGGCCAGCTTCGCGGGCGAGCACAGCCAGCCCCCCCATGAATGTTCCACAAATTCCTAAAATGTGTATGTGCATATGATTGCTTGATATCGAAGAGAGATAATGTGGTTTTAGGCAGCTAAATGAGCGCGCCAAAAATGTTGAGCAGCGGCAATGGTGATGGCAATATCATCTTCGGTGTGAGCAGCGCTGACAAAGCCTGCTTCGTACATAGCAGGAGCGAAGTAGACACCTTGCTCTAGCATTCCATGAAAGAAGTGATTGAATTGAGTCGGTTGACTTGCCATGACGCTGGCGTAGTTAACGGGCAGATCTCGACGAAAGTAAAACCCAAACATGCCACCTTCAGAGTCGGCTACCATGGGTATTCCCAATTCTTGTGCAGCTTTACAAAGCCCTTGAACCATTTTCTGGGTTGTGAGGTGCAGTTTGGTATAAAAGCCAGGCTTGCTAATTTCGCGTAGAGTGGCTAAGCCGCAAGCGGTTGCCACTGGGTTGCCTGAGAGTGTACCTGCTTGATAAACTGAACCTAATGGGGCTAGGTGACTCATGAGTTGACTTGATCCACCAAACGCCGCCAGCGGCATCCCGCCGCCAATCACTTTGCCAAAAACGCTCAGGTCGGGTTTAAATTGAGGGATATGCTGAGCATAGATACTTTGCGCGCCGCCCAAAGCGACGCGAAAACCCGTCATGACCTCATCGAGTACGAGTAATGCGCCATACTGAGTGCATAGTTCTCGAAGCCGATTCATGAAGGGCAATTGCGCACGCACAAAATTCATGTTGCCAGCAATCGGCTCTATCATCACACAGGCTAAATCATGGCCATGCACGTCAAATGCTTGCTCGAGCTGAGCGATATGGTTATATTCCAGAACAATCGTGTGTTGGGCTACTTCCACTGGTACCCCTGCACTGGTTGGATGGCCAAAGGTAGCTAAACCTGAGCCTGCTTTCACCAATAAGGCATCGGCATGCCCGTGATAGCAGCCTTCAAATTTGATTATTTTATTGCGGCCAGTCGCGCCCCGCGCTAAACGAATGGCGCTCATGGCAGCCTCTGTGCCGGAGCTGACCAGTCGAATTTGCTCAATGCTAGGGACTAGTGCAATAATGGTTTCAGCCAACTCAATTTCACGCTCGGTGGGTGCGCCATATGAAAAGCCATCTGCTGTTGCTTTGTTGACGGCCTCAAGAACAGCGGGATGGCCATGCCCCAAAATCATGGGGCCCCATGAGCCAATGTAGTCAATATAGCGCTGCCCTTCAGCATCCCACATGTAGGCACCTTGCGCACGCTGGATAAACCGAGGTGTTCCCCCCACCGCGCGAAAGGCTCTGACTGGTGAATTCACTCCACCAGGGATGACACGCTGAGCACGCGTGAATAGCTCATGGTTCGACGGTTTCATGGATAGGGCAGTGCAAGATATAGAGGGATGGGCAAAGAGTTTTAGTGTATGCGACGTTTGGCTTTTGCCTCGTCTGTTGTCTGGGTTGAATCTACATCGTTTTCCTGTGAGTCGGTCTCATCGGTATCATCCTCTGAGGTTCGGGCCCAGAATAACCGGTCAGGTACGATGTTTCCCATGCCGGGTCGATAGCCTGCTACTAAAGTTTGCGCTAAAAAGGTCAATGCCTCGGTTCCGGCTTCTGATATCTCGGCGCCTGAGGCAATGAGCGCAGTTAAAGCTGCAGAAAGGGTGTCCCCAGCCCCAATGAAAGTCCCTTCCATTTGCTCGAATTTTTCGCTACAGATGATGCCATCAGGATTGGCTAGAACATTTTCGATCCAATGATCATGGGTGCGTGCATTCGAAATCAGGCCCGTGATAAATATCGATTGTGCACCATGCTCTGAGGCTGCAACGGCCAATTCATGAACAGATGGCAGGCGATCCAAATCCCACTCAGGCAGTAAAAAATCATGTAGGGTTTTAAAATTACCGACTAAAACTTCAGTGCTGGGCAAAATCAATTCTTGCCAAGCATCAAGATAAGTTTGCTGTTCATCCTCATCTTCCATCCATCCAAGGTTGGGCATATACGCGACCAATGGTATTTCAGGGTAATCAGACAAAATCTCGGCTACCACACTGACATTTTCTGCCGACCCCAAAAATCCCACCTTCCAGGCATCGACACTGATGTCTTCCAAAACATTACGTGCTTGTAGGGCGACCGAATCTGGGTCAATGGCTGCGTGATCCAAAATTTCAGCGGTGTCCCGAAATAACACACTGGTGACTACTGGCATGGCATGAGCCCCTATGGCTGAAATAGAAGCAATATCACCAGCAATTCCGCCTGCTCCGGTACTGTCATTGCAGTTGAACGTGATGACAAAGGCTGAGCAAGTATCTGCATCGTCAGTCTCAGACTCTGTTTGGATGGCGGTGGGGTTGAAAGTTGGGTTCATGAAAGGGATATGGTTGTCAAACACACAGTGATGCCAATCATTGGCACTACAATAACTCCTCATTGTAGTGTGAGTTAAACAAAGGTTAGAACAGATGAGTCAAGCAAATAAAACATGGGTATGTCTGATATGCGGTTGGATTTATGATGAAGCCGCTGGTGCACCTGATCACGGTATTGCCCCTGGTACAGCTTGGGCAGATGTTCCGATGAACTGGACTTGCCCTGAGTGCGGCGCACGCAAAGAAGATTTTGAGATGGTGGAGTTTTAAGCACTCAACCTTTCATTTTAACCACAGCATATCTCTCTAATGTTTTGATGCGGGCTTGAGCATGGTCAACCAAGGGCCCAGGGTAGTTGCTTGGTTTGGTACCTTTACTCATCCAGGGGGCATGAATGCTTTTGTTATCCAGTGCCGCTAGTTCAGGTAAATAACGACGAATGAATTTTCCTTCAGCATCAAATTTTTCGCTTTGGCTGATGGGGTTAAAAATTCGGAAATAAGGCTGAGCATCACAGCCACTAGAGGATGCCCACTGCCACCCGCCATTGTTGGCAGCGAAGTCGAAATCTAAAAGTTTTTCAGCAAAGTAGGCTTCGCCCCAACGCCAATCAATGCCTAAATCCTTAATTAAAAAGCTAGCTACCACCATTCTGAGCCGGTTGTGCATATAGCCTGTTTGATTAAGTTGGCGCATGGCAGCATCGACCAAAGGGTAACCGGTTTGCCCCAGGCACCAGGCCTGAAAGTCAGCATCGGCGGCAGCGCCAGTTTCCCATTGAATTTGGTCATATTCTGGTTTGAAGGACTTACCCTCGCATAGGCGCGGATGATGATGCAAAATCTGATGATAAAAATCTCGCCAAATCAACTCAGATAACCAAATTTCTGCACCAGTTGACCCCTTTTGCATGCGAGATACGGCTAGCCGTGCCAGTTCACGTATGGATACCGTGCCGAATCGTAAATGTACGGATAAATAGCTAGGGCCTTTCACGGCGGGAAAGTCGCGAGTTTGATCGTAGCAATCAATTCGGCTGGTGAAGTCAGACCATGCTGTAAGTCCTGCTACGGTACCCGGGTGCAGTATGGGGTGATCGGGGAGAGCATCGCTAAATCCCATTTCCGGCAAAGTGGGAAGGCCACAGTTTAAGTAGCTAGGAACAGGTGCTAATGCCCCACCGAGGCCCTGAGTGGAGTGTTCGTGAATTACAGCCTGATTGAGGGCTAATTGTTGTAGCCAGGCTTTTTTGTAGGGTGTGAAAACGCTGTAGGGTTTGGAGCCTTGCGTCAAAACCTCTTGACGCTCAAAAATCACATGATCTTTCACGCTCTGCCAAGCTATACCTATCTGCTCAAGAGCATGTTGAACCTGTTTATCTCGCTGTAGACTGCGCCATTCATCGTCATGACTGACAATGACTTTTTGTGCACCTAGACTTTGCGCCAATTTCGGGATTTCATGTTCAGCTTTGCCGTAAGCAAAACAAATACGAATTAGTTCAGCATCCGGGTTATTTGCCTCTAGGGCAAGCTGTTTTAATTGCTGATTAAGCTTAGCCAAACTTTGGTGAATAAAGGTTACTCGCATGTCATGGTGGTGTAAGCTGCTCAAAATATCCGTGTCAAAAACAAAACAGCACCAAATATGTTGAGCTTGGCTAAGCGCGCGACTAAGGGCGGCGTGATCATGGCAACGTAAATCACGGCGCAACCATACAAGGCAGGAGTTTACGGAGTTCACGTGCTGGCTTTCCGTTCAGTGAGTTGTAGCCAATGGTAGTAGCGGCCCTGACGTTGATTGAGTTCATCATGATTGCCCCGTTCTACCACACGCCCATCTTCCATTACATATATGCAATCAGCTTGCCTGATGGTGCTTAGACGGTGAGCGATCACCACCATGGTTTTTTTGCCATGCCACTGTTGCAGTGCTTGTTGTATGGCTTGCTCACTTTCATTATCTAAAGCTGATGTGGCTTCATCAAATAGCCAGATGGGTGCATCTTTGTAAAGGGCGCGAGCAATTGCCAAGCGCTGGCGCTGACCGCCTGACAATTTGGCACCATTAATACCGATCACAGTATGAATACCCTCGGGTAGGGTTTGTACATAATCCCAAAGCGCAGCAGCACGCAAACAGGCTTCTAATTTGTTGGGGTTGGCTTGAGCTGCATACATCACGTTGTCGGCAATGCTTGCATCAAATAGCGCAATATCTTGTGACACGACTGCAAATTGACGGCGCAAATCGGCCTTGCGTAAATCGTGTATCGAGATGCCATCGATATGTATATCGCCCTTTTCTATCGTCGTAAAACCCAGTAATGCATGAATTACACTGGATTTTCCAGCACCAGATCCACCTACTAAAGCAACCGTGGTTTCGGGTTGAATATGTAAGCTCAGACCATGGAGTGCATACCGGTCAGCGCCAGGGTAGCGCAATTGCACTGAATCAAATACGATATTGCCGTTGGCGTGATGGATGGTTACTGAACCATCGTCTTTTTCAACCGGTGCATCAAACAGTTGAAAGCAACCACGTGCGGTAACTAAAGCCGCAGTAATCGGCTGGGATAAATCGGTGAGGTGGCGGGTTTTAGACACCATGAGCAACAAAGCCGAAACATAGGCGGCAAAATCACCTACGGTATGCCCTTGAGTTTGGGCTTGGTACAGAGCTAGGGTGATCACAAGAGCTAAACCGATGCTCGAGGCCAGCTGGGAAATGGGTGACATCAAAGCCGATGCCACGATGGTTTTCATGTGAAACCGATGTACTTGTTTAGCTTGCTGATGAAAGCGTTGACGCTCATGGTCGGTGGCATCAAAGGTGCGTATGACTCGCCAGGCGCGAGTTGTGTCGTCAGCAATGCCTGCAAGCCGATTTTGAGCCTCATAAGTAGCAGAGCCTACGGTCATAATGCGTTTTTGTAGTTTTTTTACCCAGTAGGCCAGTAATGGCACACTGGCCATAGATAACAATGTGAGTTGCCAGTTATGCCAGAGTAAATAAGCTAGCAGGGCAGCAGCAGTTGCTCCATCACGTAGTAACGTTAATAGGGCACCACCCAAGCCGTTAGCCACATTTTGGGGGTCATGAATAACCTTGCTGACCACCACGCCAGGGGGCAATTCAGCGTATACGGATGCATCCACCTTTAAGAGTGCAGTGGAAAGTGCATTACGTAAATCCAGGACGGATCGGGATGTTCCTAAGTGCAATAAATAAGTACCGATAAAGCTCAGTAAACCCCGCAAAAAGAATAATGCCACTAATGTCAGTGGAACAGCCCATAGAGGGAAAGAGGGTTGCGCTAAGAAACCGTCATCCAGTGCTACTTTGAGTAAATAGGGAATGAGGGGCTCTGTAAGTGACAGCAAAATAAATGCGGCAATCGATGCCAGCATTGGCAATTTATGGGGCCAGAAAAACGGTTTGAGTCGAGCCAGGATGTCCCTATGGCTTGGGGTAGACGAGGGGTTCATAAGAATCGAAATGCCAATGCGGCTATGAGTGTGGGGGCAAATGCTGCTAGGACTAAGCCGCCGGGATGCACAACTTCTTCCTGGAAATGTTTGCGCAAAATAGCGATTCCTGCGGGGTTGGGTGCATTGGCAATGACCGTTAAACCCCCGCCTGCGACAGCTCCGGCAACCAGTGCATATTGAAACTCAGGTGATAGTCCTGGCACTAAAGATCCAAGGTAGGTCAATGCAGCATTATCGGTGACTGCCGTGAGCAAAGTAGCACCCACAAAAACTTGATCGCTGCTCATGCTCATTAACAATGGGCTTAACCACCATTGTTGCTGACCGCCTAACACCACCAACCCTGCAAGAAAAAATGCCACTAGTAGGCCCTCACGCAATATCAAACGATCTTGGTGGTGCTGGTAGGCTTGGGCAATTCCCAAAAAGAAAAGAAATAAGCCCATGAAAATGGCTGGATGATGGGCAAAAAGAACGATACCAAAAAGAAATATGAGGTGCGTTAACACCAGGGCTGTTGGAACTTCTGGTCGGTTCGGTTTCACAGCTATGGGAATTGATTTCAATTCGTGTCTCAATAGTAGGGTGGCCCCTAGGGCATTGACCAGTACAGCAATAGCAGCCTTCCAGCCAAAGTGAGAAAGCATGAATATGATGTCCCAGTTCCATTGGCCAGCAACCATCAGCACCGGAGGAGCAGCAAAAGGGGTAAGCGTTCCACCGATAGAAATATTGACAAACAAGACACCTAAGGTGACGTATCGTAACGTGTTTGAAACGGTTTGATTAAAGAAATATCGAGACAGGATTAAAGCTGCCAAGGTCATAGCAGCGGGTTCGGTAATCAACGAGCCTAAAAGTGGCACGACCGATAATAGAACCCCATAAAACGCCACTGCTGGGGAAATGGGAATATACCGAGCGATGACTTGTACGAACCAACGAGC
>JAUMCS010000001.1:0-18914 GCA_032122355.1 Burkholderiaceae bacterium | reverse complement strand
CCGATTCCAAAATAGGGCGGGTACCTGCTATGACCATAATGGCAAAAACAAACATAGGTTCCGTAAAATTGCGTGATTCTAGGTACTGGGTGGCTGGGGTACGACCTTCCAGCGCAAACATGAATAGCACTAGCACAAAGGCCCAGAAACCAAATACGACTTCAATTTCACTTAATAAATGCCATAGCCCCGCATGCTGGGGGTATTTATGCGCCAGTTGTTCAAAAAATTGGGTAGAGAAGGTGTGCAGTATAGCAATACCAAACAGTACTGCCCCGATGAATTGGATAAGCGAAGGGTTCATAAGTGCTTAGCTTTAACAAACCGAATAAGTAATTGGTGCTTATTATGGGTGAAAATAGGCCATGGCTTTAAGCCAATAGCGTTGTTGGGGTGGGCTAGTGCGGCTAATTTAGTCAAGCCAACAACTGACATCAAACTTTCATCCAACTGTTTACCATGTTCACACGTCCAACCTTTTCTTTTTTTTCGGCAGTTTTGCTGTCGATAGTATGTGCCCATGCGGCTGACTTTAATACAGCTACCCGAGCTGAAATCGAGGCAGTACGGGGGGTAGGTGTTGTGCTAACCGACCGAATTATCGAGCAACGAAAAATCAAGCCATTTCAAACCTGGCAAGATGCTCAAAAGCGCGTTAGAGGGTTAGGCAAACGCAACGTTGCTGGGTTTCGCGATGCGGATATGCGTATCAATGGACAATTACCCGAAGTCGATGCTAAGGACAAGCCTGCAAAGGTCGAAAAATAAAAATTGTCCGTTGATAAATCAAAGCATGGCAGGGTAATCCGTATATCCCCTGGCATCAGCGGTATAAAACGTCGTCATATCAGGGGTGTTCAAGGCTGCATGTTGTTGCATACGTTCAACCAAGTCTGGATTGGCTATGAACGGTCGCCCAAATCCAATCAAATCAGCCGTATGGGTTTTTAATGCCGCTTCTGCACTTGCAGTATCAAAGCCACCGGCTAATATAAATGCCCCTTGAAACAGGCTTTTTAGCTTAGATTTCAATTGCTCGGGTACAGCAGGTGCACCCATCGCAGAATGATCAAGAACGTGCACATACAACAACTGCAATGCCGACAGTGTCTGCACCAATGCCTCGTACTGGGCATCCACATCATCAAACGCACCAGTGGCATTAAAGGCTCCGTAAGGGGATAGGCGTATTCCGATTTTATCAGAACCCACGGCTTGGATACATGCGCGGGTTACCTCTAAAACAAAGCGGTTTCTCGCATCAATGCTGCCACCCCATTCATCATTGCGCTGATTGACATTGGCATTTAAAAATTGTTCAAGCAAATAACCATTGGCAGCGTGCAGTTCAACACCATCAAAGCCAGCTTCCATAGCCCATTGGCACGCCTGCGCATATTCTTGTATGGTGTGCTGAATGTCTTCCTCTGTGATGGCGCGAGCAGGTGAGTGAGGTTGCATTTGCTGGATATCCGTCCAAATTTCTCCTGGGCAAGCCCCTGCCATAGCCGACAATACCTCCGCACCCGCCGGTAGATTGGCGATATGGGCAACACGGCCAGCATGCATGAGTTGAACCACAATTCGGCCGCCTTTTTGATGCACAGCATCAGTCACCAGTTTCCAAGCCCGTGCTTGATCTGCATTGAATATGCCTGGGATACGGGCATAACCCAATCCATTGGGTGAAGGGGAAACCCCTTCAGTGATGATCAAGCCCGCAGAAGCGCGTTGCCCATAGTATTCGGCCATGAGCGCATTGGGTATATTACCAATGGCACGGCTACGAGTCATGGGTGACATGACCACTCGATTAGCTAATGAAAGTGAGCGAATTTGGATGGGTTCAAAAAGCATCATAGAAGAATCAACGGTTAGGGGTTAAAGTGTTTACTCTGGGGCGACGGGCTGAGCCACCACGGTTTGCCTGATTTCGATTCGGTGCAGCCGAACCCGAGCGCCTGGGTACACCAATGGTCATGCGCCCCAAAACAATGGGCTCGGCTTTTTCATGCAAGGGTGGCTCAAAACCTAGCAAAGTTTCTTGAGGAATATCTCGTTTGATGAGTTTTTGTATGTCGCGCAAAAAACCCTCTTCATCCCTACACACCAAACTGAGTGCTTCACCCTGTGCCCCCGCACGTCCTGTGCGTCCAATGCGATGTACGTAATCTTCAGGCACATTGGGTAGTTCAAAATTCACGACATGGGGTAGCTGGTCAATATCGATGCCTCTGGCCGCAATATCGGTGGCAACCAGCACGGGCAGTTGCCCGCTTTTGAATTCACTCAATGCTTTGGTGCGTGCCCCTTGGCTTTTATTGCCGTGTATGGCCATAGCAGGTATGCCCGCTTCGGTTAGGTATTCGGCCAATCGATTCGCACCATGCTTCATGCGTGTGAACACGAGTACTTGGTGCCAGTCCCCTTGCTTGATAAGGTGTGCGAGTAGCTCTTTTTTGCGATCACGGCCAGTGAGGATAACCTTCTGCGCAATGGTGTCAGCTGTGGCATTGCGCCTAGCCACTTCAATCAAGCTGGGCTGATGTAGTAGGCGCTGCGCTAAGGCTTTGATTTCATCACTGAAGGTGGCGGAAAATAACAAACTTTGCTTTTGCTTGGGTAAAATCGCGAGTACTTTTTTGATGTCATGAATAAAGCCCATGTCAAGCATGCGATCAGCTTCATCCAGTACAAAAATTTGCACTTGTGAAAGATCCAAGGTGCCTTGTTGATGGTGATCTAACAAACGCCCGGGTGTAGCCACCAATATATCAACCCCTCGGTGGAGTAGATTGATTTGTGGCTGCATACCTACGCCCCCAAACATCACCATCGACTTTAAAGGCAGGTATTGCCCGTAAGCACGCACACTTTCTTCTACTTGCGCCGCCAGTTCGCGGGTGGGGGTCAATATGAGGCCGCGTATGGCGGGTTTGCCCCGGGTATTCAAAATAGGTTTTTGCGTGTGTAAGCGGTGCAGCAGTGGTAGGGTAAAACCGGCAGTTTTACCTGTACCAGTTTGTGCGCCGGCCATTAAATCGCATCCCTGGAGTACCACGGGTATGGCTTGAGCTTGAATGGGGGTCGGTTGCTCATAGCCTTGTTCAGCAATGGCACGAATAATGGGCTCAGCTAAACCTAAATCTGTGAAGTTCATTATGAAAAAGCCTCAGTGTAAGCGACAATAGGGGTTTTGTTTCACCACTTTGCCTTTCTTCCTATTTTCATCATGGCTCAATACGTATACACAATGAATCGCGTAACCAAAACGGTTCCGCCTAAACGACAAATTTTGAAAGAGGTTTCCCTGAGTTTTTTCCCGGGTGCCAAAATTGGTGTGCTGGGCTTGAATGGTGCTGGAAAGTCAACACTGCTCAAAATCATGGCGGGTATCGATAAAGAAATCGAAGGCGAAGCCACTGCTATGCCAGGGATCAAAATTGGTTATCTCCCGCAAGAGCCGCTGGTCAACCCCGAGCAAACAGTTCGGGAAGCCGTAGAGGAGGGTATTGGTGGCGTACTTGCCGCAAAAAAACGCCTCGATGAAGTTTATGCAGCTTACGCTGAGCCCGATGCGGATTTTGACAAACTCGCCACCGAACAAGCTGAGCTCGAAGCTATTATTTCGGCAGCGGGTTCTGAAAACACCGATCTACAGCTTGAATTGGCAGCTGATGCCTTGCGCCTGCCCCCTTGGGATGCGCAAATCGGCAAACTCTCAGGCGGTGAAAAGCGCCGAGTTGCGCTGTGCCGCCTGTTGCTCAGCAAGCCTGATATGTTGCTTTTAGATGAGCCCACCAACCACTTGGATGCAGAAAGTGTCGAGTGGCTTGAGCAGTTTTTACAGCGTTTTCCCGGCACCGTGGTGGCCATCACCCACGATCGCTACTTCCTTGACAATGCGGCCGAATGGATTTTGGAGCTAGACCGTGGCCATGGCATTCCTTGGAAAGGCAACTACTCTGATTGGCTCAGTCAAAAAGAAGCTCGTTTAGAGCAAGAACAGAAAAGCGAAGATGCCCGCCGTAAAGCGATGAAGCAAGAACTGGAATGGGTACGTAAAAATGCCAAAGGCCGTCAAGCCAAGAGTAAAGCCCGTTTGGCACGCTTCGAAGAACTGAGTGATTTTGAATACCAACAACGCAATGAAACCAATGAAATTTTTATTCCTGTAGCTGAGCGCTTGGGTAATGAAGTCATTGAGTTCAAGGGCGTATCGAAAAGCTTTGGCGATCGATTGCTGATTGATAACCTGAGCTTTAAAATTCCCGCTGGTGGGATTGTGGGCATTATTGGCCCCAACGGTGCGGGTAAATCCACGCTGTTTCGGATGATTCAAGGCGTTGAACAACCCGATTCCGGTGAGGTGGTGATTGGCAAAACGGCGCAACTGGCCTTTGTGGATCAAAGCCGCCAAAGCCTAGAGAACGATAAAACCGTATGGGAAGATATTTCCGGTGGGCTGGATAATTTAGTGGTGGGTAAGTTCGTGATGCCCAGTCGCGCCTATTTGGGGCGCTTTAACTTCAAGGGTAATGATCAACAGAAGTTGGTTGGGCAACTCTCGGGGGGGGAGCGGGGGCGTTTGCACCTAGCAAAAACCTTGGCGCGCGGCGGTAATGTGTTGTTGCTGGATGAGCCCTCGAATGATCTTGACGTTGAAACCCTACGCGCACTGGAAGAGGCCTTGCTAGAGTTTGCGGGTTCAGCCTTGGTCATCAGCCATGATCGTTGGTTCTTAGATCGTATATGCACGCATATATTGGCGGCTGAGGGTGACAGCCAGTGGGTATTTTTTGACGGCAACTACCAAGAATACGAAGCTGACAAGAAAAAACGCTTAGGTGAAGAGGGCGCACGTCCTAAGCGCGTGCGCTTTAAACCTATTCAATAAGCTCTGTTGCTCATGAGTCCTGAGGTTCTTCCCATGAGTAGGGCAGGGGTCTCAGGCAAGGTGCTAGATCAAATGCGGGCGTATTCGGCTCTATGTGGATACGTATGGTTTTCTCAGGGTGTAGAATGGCCTCGAGTTTCATAGAAATCAAAGCGCGATATACCTCGGTATTTTTCGCCTGTGAACCCACCACGGCTGCGGCATTGACTACCACACCAATAGGCTGATCAGGTTCCTCTAGGGTGAAAATCTCATCGCCGGCACGGCATGCGACCGGAAACTCCATTAAAAACATACGTCGCTTAAGCGTGCCTCTGTATTGAGTACGCGCCACAACTTCTTGGCCTGGGTAACAGCCTTTTTTGAAGTTGATGCCACTGAGCACTTCCCAATTGATCATTTGTGGGACAAATTGATCGGCTGTGGCCGCCACAATCCAAGGAAAACCGCTGTTGATATCCCATAAACGCCAGGCATCTAGATGCTCGTGCGATGAAGGGAATCTTAAGGGGGTATCAGTGGTTTTGGTTTGAATCAGAGCTATTTGCCGTGGGATAGCGGGTTCACCTGATTCATGAGACGGAGCATTGGGCAAACCCAATAACCAGCCGTGAGGGGTAGTTTGAACTTGTCCGGTTAAAATGGGCACAGCGTTGGGAGCAGATAACGCATCCCCCCAAATACCGTATAAAACCCAAGACGAATCGAGTACTTCAAACTGGCATTTGGCCCTAAGTACAAACATGCTCAGACGTTTGACGAGTGCAGGTAATAAATCGGCGCTACACACCAGCATAAATGCGTCGGGCTCAGTGCGCCAGATTATAAAATTCGCCAACAAGCGGCCTTTGGCACTGCAATAACCGGCCAGTGTATAGGCTTGCGGACTTAGAGTAAGAATTTCCTGAGTGAGTTGGCTTTGCAAAAAAGTGGCTGAATCTGGGCCGTAAGCCTTAAATGCTGCCAAATGATTAAGGTGGATGGGGTGGTGAGTTATTTGCATGTGACAATGTTGACTAGCTTTTGATTGAATAATAGCCCATGACAAAACGCATTGTATTACTGAGCAACCCTTTTTGCTGGAAGGTGCAAGGCCTACTGAAAACGGGGGTTGCGTTTACATTAGGAAGCCTTAGCATGGCTTTGCTACTGGCTTTGATGTGGGCGCGCGGGCCCATTGCATTAAAGCATGGCAAGCCGGTAGAGCTCACCATTGAAAAAGGGCAATCTGCACAGCAAATTGCGCGAGCATGGGTAGAAGCAGGTTTTGATACTTCGGCCATGGCTTTAAACCTGCTGTTTCGAATATCGGGCAAGGCTAGGTATATTCAAGCCAGTAGTTATGTGCTTAATCAACCCACCAGCCCTTGGCAGTTGCTCAACAAAATGCAAAAAGGCGAGGGCACTTTACAAAAGTTCCGCATTATTGAAGGCTGGACATTTCGACAAGTACGTGCTGCACTTCAAAATGCCACAGGTTTAACGCAAACCATAGCGGCTTTATCGGATGAACAGGTGATGCACGCCATAGGTGCTGATGCGACTAATCCAGAGGGATGGTTTATGCCAGATACATATTTATACGCTGTAGGCGTGCGTGATGTAACTGTACTGCAGCAAGCGCACAGGGCCATGCAGCGTCAACTCACCCAGATTTGGCAAAGCAAAAATGCCGATATCCCACTAAAATCCCCCTATGAGGCGCTGATTTTGGCGTCTATTATTGAAAAAGAAACGGCACTCACAGCTGATCAAGGCTTAATTGCAGGTGTATTTAGCAATCGTTTACGCATAGGCATGCCATTGCAAACCGACCCGACCGTGATTTATGGTTTAGGTGAGCAATTTGATGGCAACCTGCGCAAACACCACCTGCAAACCGATACGCCGCACAATACCTATACCCGTCTGGGCTTGCCGCCCACTCCGATTGCCATGCCCGGAGTAGCCGCATTAAAATCAGCGGTACAACCTACGCCCACTCAAGCCTTGTATTTTGTTGCTAAAGGTGATGGCAGCAGCGCCTTTAGCCAAACCCTAGAGCAACATAATAGGGCGGTGCAAAAATACCAAATACAACGTCACCAACTCAGCAGTACACCATGAACGGAATTTTTATCACACTCGAAGGTATAGACGGTGCGGGCAAATCCAGCCACATCGCAGCCTTGCAAGAACTCCTCGAACGCAGCCATAAAGAAGTGGTGGTAACGCGAGAGCCTGGCGGCACTGAACTGGCAGAGCAGTTGCGTGAAATGATTTTGCATCAAAGCATGGATACACTGACGGAAGTGTTGATGGTGTTTGCCGCGCGCCGAGATCATTTGATGAAATGCATCGAGCCCGCCCTAAAACGCGGCGCGGTGGTGTTGTGTGATCGCTTCACAGATGCAACGTTTGCTTACCAAGGGGCAGGGCGCGGATTTGACCTGGCTGTATTGCAACAATTAGAGCGATGGGTTCAAGCAGAGCTTGCGCCGGATTTAACGCTGCTATTTGATCTGCAGCCGGCCATTGCGGCACAACGTCGATCTGCGGTGCGCGAGCCCGATCGGTTTGAGCAATTGCAAACGGAATTTTTTGAACAAGTCCGGCAGGGCTATATGCACCGTGTAGAGCTTGAGCCCCAGCGTTTTGTGGTGCTGGATGCTCAACAAGCACCAGCGCAAGTTTGGCAAGATATAAATGCAGCAATGCTGGCCCGAGGGTATTGACAGACTACATTGGGCATAAAATTCACCTATGCTAACTACCCCCTTTATCACCAAGGAAAACCCTCAACCTATGTTGCCTTGGCTATTACAACCGTTTACTGAACTGCAACGGCATCAAGGCCATTCCTTGCTTTTACATGGCCCGCAAGGAGCAGGGCAGTTTGAATTGGCGGCATTGCTGGCGCAAAAATGGTTGTGCGAAAGTATAGATGGCCCCTCCATGCTGCCCTGTGGTGTTTGCCCTTCATGCCATTATTTAGTCAGCCGTACCCACCCAGATTTGCAGCTATTAGCACCGCAAAGTATGCGCATTGCCTTGCAGTGGAATGAAGATGAATCTAGCCTGGCAGCTGGCACCAAGCCCAGTAAGGTCATACGAGTGGCTGATGCGCGTTCGGCAATCCACTGGAGCCACCAAACCCCATCGCGTGGGCGCGCTAAGGTATTAATCATTTACCCTGCAGCCAGCTTAAATACGGAATCCGCCAATAGCTTACTCAAAACCCTGGAAGAACCCGCCCCGAGTTTACGCATTATTTTGTGTGCCGATGACCCTCAGGCCTTGATGCCAACCTTGCGTAGCCGCTGCCAGTTGTGGAGTATGCATCTGCCACCTGCCCCGGATTCATTGAAATGGTTGCAAGATCAAGGCTTGCCAGCTACTGAAGCTTCGGCATTATTAAAAGCCTTTGGCGGCAGCCCTTTAGCAGCATGGGCGGCCCATCAAGCGGGTATCAGCGCCAAGGAGTGGTACCATTTGCCTACCTGTGTGCAGCAAGGCCGCCCGGAAGATATCGCCAAATACAGCCGCTGGCCCGTACCCTTATTCATACAAGCGTTGCAGTGCTTGTGCATTGATTTACTGGCCTTAAGGCATGGAGGTATGGCACGGTACTTTGATGAATCAAACCTACAATTTGAGCATTCCACAGAACAACTCAATCGCTGGTGGCTGGAATTGCAACGAGCAGCTCGGTATCAAGAGCACCCCTTCAATCCGGGTCTGTTGATGGAATCTCTCACCCTATCGATCAGCAGGTAAATCATGTTCATAGACTCACACTGCCATTTAACATGGCCTGATTTTAAAGGCCGTATGAATGAAGTTCGTCAAGCCATGGCCGATGCTTTGGTAGACCGTGCCTTGATCATCAATACTCGCATTGAGGATTTTGATGAAACACTGGCACTAGCTCAGCAATATGATAACTTTTGGTGTACCGTGGGTGTTCATCCTGATAATGAAGATGTGTTTGAGCCCACAAAAGCCGATTTATTGACACGCTGTCAACACCCCAAGGTGGTGGGAATTGGTGAAACAGGCCTAGACTATTTCCGCATCGGCGATAAAACCCATGAGCAAATGGAATGGCAGCGCGAGCGTTTTAGAGTTCATATTCAAGTCTCGCTTGCAGCCGAATTGCCCCTGATTGTGCATACCCGCAGCGCCAGTGCCGATACGATTCGAATTTTGCGAGAAGAAGGGCAGTTGCGCGCGCGCGGCGTTTTCCATTGTTTTACTGAAACCGCAGAAGTCGCCCGTGCAGCACTTGATTTGGGTTTTTATATTTCGTTTTCCGGTATTTTGACATTTAAAAATGCTCAGGACTTACGCGATGTAGTACGCTTAGTACCAATCGATCGAATCCTCATTGAAACCGATAGCCCCTATTTAGCTCCAGTACCCCACCGAGGCAAGCCCAATCAGCCCGCTTGGGTGGTTCATGTAGCCGAACAGATTGCCCAAATTCAATCGCTTTCGATTGAGCAAGTAGGCCAGCAAACCAGCCGCAATTTTGAAACCTTATTTCAGCTGCATCGGTGATAGGCTTTAATTCATACCAACCACGCTTGTTAATCGTTGGATGCGGTGATGTGGGTATGCGAATACTCCAACGCTTGCCGCCATCGCTGAAGGTGTTTGCGCTGACATCCAGTCCGCAGCGAGTTCCCATATTGCGAGCTGCTGGAACAATCCCATTGTTGGGCAATCTAGACGATCCGGGTAGCTTGCACCGGCTTGCGGGTTTGGCCACATGGGTGCTGCATTTGGCGCCACCACCAGGGCACGGGGCTAGGGATACCCGAACCCAGCACCTATTGCAGACATTAGCCCGAAAGCCAACAATCCAGCGATTGGTTTATATGAGTACCACAGGCGTTTATGGGAATACCGGTGGCGCTTTTTTTGATGAAACACGCCGCCCTCAGCCGCAAACGGCACGAGCTATCCGCAGGGTCGATGCCGAGCAGCAAGTCAAACAGTTTGGGTTGATCCATGATGTTGCCGTTAGCATTTTGCGGGTGCCTGGCATTTATGCCTTTGACCGCGAGGGCGGAGATCCGCGTGACCGCGTGCGCAAAGGGGCTCCCTTACTCAAGCCTGAGCATGATGTGTATACCAATCATATACACGCCGATGATTTGGCGCGAATCTGTATAGCCGCACTCACTCGGGCAAAGCCACAGCGAATTTATCATGCCTGTGATGATGCCCAAACCTTGATGGGAGATCACTTTGATGCCATTTATGATGAGTGCCAGATACCTAGGGCACCTAGGCTTTCCCGAGAAGAATTGCAACAAAAAGTCAGCCCCATGCAATGGAGCTTTATGAATGAATCCCGTCGATTAAATAATCAACGTATGAAGCGCGAATTGCGTGTGCAGCTACGATGGCCACATACACTTAAGGCACTACAAGCGCTGTCACTTCGGTAATGCCTTCTACGCTGCCTCGCAAATGATCGCCCGGTTGTACAGGGCCGACACCCTCGGGTGTTCCGGTATAAATTAAATCACCCGGTTGCAAATGGTAGTATCTTGATAAATCTTCAATAATTTCAGGAATGTTCCATATTAGTTGAGAGATATCAGCTTTTTGCCTCACTTGACCGTTCACTTCCAATTCAATTTTACCTGTGGTTTTGACCACGCCTTGCATGGGAACGATTTCTGAGCACACAGCACCCATTTCCACATCTTTAGCCAAATCCCATGGCCGACCCTTATCACGCAGGGCAAATTGCAAATCACGGCGTGTCATGTCTAAACCAACACCGTAGCCGTAAATCAGTTGATGTGCATCAGTAGAGCTAACTTGGAAACCTGCCGTACCAATGGCCACTACCAATTCCAATTCATAGTGATAGTTTGATGTACCCGAGGCATATGCAATAGAGCCATTGGATTGCGCCAGCGCATAGGGCGACTTGGTAAAGTAAAACGGAGTCTCGGTGGATTTATCGACACTGAAACCCATCTCTGCGGCATGAGCCAAGTAATTACGTCCTACAAAGAACAAACGCCGGATAGGAAAGCGCTGACTTTGCCCTTGAATTGGGAGGGACTGAATGGCGGGGGGCTCAAAAAGAAACGGGGTTGGCATAGCATTGTCCTTTCGTGGAGATAGAAATGCAATTTGACATAATATACATCGTCAATTCTTTTTGGCGATGGGTTTAGCTAGCTGAATTAGCCATTTTGCGAGATCAGTACGTTCACCCAACAGCGCAAAATCCGCAGCCTTCAGGTCAAGGTCATTAACCGCATCCATATCCGCACCTTCTTTTAAAAGCAACTTCACGGTAGCTTCAGTACCATACTGAGCTGCCATCATCAATGGAGTGGTGCTATTAGGGCTTCGTGCATTTATCCGCGCACCATAAGCTAACATGATTTTTACGGTTTCAGCGTTTGGGCCTGTTGCGGCGTAATGCAGCGGTGTCCAACCATTTTTGTCAATGCTGGCCCCTAGAGCCAATAATTTCTGAACCCAGGCCGCATTACCGACTAATCCCGCCAACATTAAAGCATTCTCATCATGGGCATTGGTGATATTGGGTTGAATTTTTGCATGCTTGATGAATAGCTCAGCCACATCAAAATGACCATTTCGAATAGCCAGCATCAAAGCGGTCTGCCCTTGCTCATCGGGTGTATTGGGGTCAATCCCCTTTAGCAGTAATGCTTGCATGGCAGCGACATTGTTATCTTTTAAAGCCTCATGAAATTCGTCATAAATACCGGCATGAACCCAAGTTGCAAAGTTCATTAGAACTGAAAATACAGCGATATTGAAAAAAAACGGGATTGAGTTCAAAGCATATGGAGATGTTAGAAAAATTGCATTCTACGTTACGTGATGGAATTTTCATAGTTTCACATTTGAATGGCATGTCGTAAAACCGATATAAAAACAAAAATCATTATGGCACGCGATTTGCATGCTTTAAAGCATCAAACGCTATTTTGACTATCATGAACAACTACCACGATTCCGCGCAACACAATGTAATCTTCGTTGACCCCATGAGCCAGCGTTTACTTTTATTGGCTCAAAAAGTGGCTCAAGCTAATGTTAGCGTACTTCTGACAGGGCCTACAGGTGCAGGCAAGGAAGTACTGGCCCGCATCATCCACGAGACATCAAACCGTTGTAGAGGGCCTTTAGTTAGCATCAATTGTGGTGCCTTACCTGAGCACCTAGTGGAAGATATGTTATTTGGCCATGAAAAAGGGGCTTTTAGCGGAGCCATCCGTGATCACACAGGTTTATTTGAGCAAGCCCAAGGCGGAACAGTGTTTTTAGATGAAATTGGTGAAATGCCCCTGCACTTACAAACTCGGTTATTGCGAGTTTTACAAGAGCGCAAAGTCACACGACTGGGATCCCAGCACGCCATTGATGTGGATGTCAGAGTGATAGTCGCCACGAATAAAGATCTCAAGCAAGCCATGCATCGGCACGAGTTCAGAGAAGATCTGTATTACCGAATCAGTACATTTACCCTGAAGCTTCTTCCGCTTAAAGAGCGTCCACAAGATATTCCGGCATTGGCTGCTCATTTTCTTGAACTCTATGGCACACCTAAACTACCCTGCTCTATCACCGAGGCCGCGCTCCAGCAACTAATGAGTTATTCATGGCCTGG
Source organism: Burkholderiaceae bacterium (assembly GCA_032122355.1). Taxonomy (GTDB): domain Bacteria; phylum Pseudomonadota; class Gammaproteobacteria; order Burkholderiales; family Burkholderiaceae_C; genus RFTU01. The sequence continues at coordinate 6,369 of JAUMCS010000001.1, read as the reverse complement.
GAATGTGCGTGAATTGGCCAATATCATTCAACGCGCATTGGTGGTTTGCCCTGACACCATGATTGACACGCAGCACCTGATTTTTGATGAGCAGCAATTCAATCCATTGTTTGAGGCTGATTGGACTCTATCGGATTCTGATTCTAAAACCACCGCAATACCCCCTGCTATGCCCCTGCCCGAGCAAGCAGCCCCCGCCCATATTATTGGGTTGCAGTGGGCCGTAAAAAATACCGAGTATCAGGCCATTGCGGATGCGATTCGAAACAGCGTCAGCCGTGAGGCTGCTGCGAAAACACTCGGTATTAGCTCTAGAACTTTACGTTACAAAATTGCCCAAATGCGTGATCTGGGCATGGTTCCAGCTGAATTGGCCATTTAAAAAGGGAGCATAAGTCATGATTGAAAGAGCTACTTCTGCTGCCAACATTCAGTCTATGTTGCGCACTATGTCATCGCTTCAAAGTCAAGCTTCAAGCGGCTTGAACAATATCGGTGGCGAAGCTTTCAACCCTTCAGCCGATGCACCCTCTGGTGTATCACCAGCGGGTTTTGGTAATGCCGTTAAGAATATTCTGAATCAGGTCAATGAATCACAAATAAAAGCCTCACGCTTAAGAGAGTCGTATGAAATGGGTGAGGCAATACCTTTAACGGAAGTTGTCATCGGTATGCAAAAAGCCTCTCTATCATTCGAAGCCACACTGCAAGTGAGAAATAAAGTTTTGAAAGCATACGAAGACATTTTGAATATGCCGGTTTAAATTCAACAAGAGGCTAAGAAAACATCATGGCTACCACCGTATTAAACCCAAATGATGCCAACAATTTGCAAATGACAGTACCCGGAGCAAATACGCTGGCCAATGCGCACAAGCTTGAGATGGGTACTTCAATACAACTCGCTGATTCGGACAAAGCGCAATTAGCACCACTGACCACCCTACCCCAAATTTTTCGCGAGGTGGCTTTGGGATTTCCAGGTGGATTCAATCGCTTTATTATCGAGCCCACGGTCAGGCGGTGGGCGCCTTTTTTGGGTGCATTACTGGTTCTACTGGTGTTTGGCGTTTACTACATTTCCCTTCAATCCGTTGAATATCGATCGGTGATGCCAGGGCTGATAGAAGCCGATCAACAATCGGCATTTGAGGTGCTGACAACGGCCAACTTCAAGCCCAAAGTTGATCCACAAACGGGGCAGCTTCAAGTCCCTAGTAATCGCTATCATGAGGCGCGAATGGCATTGGCTGCGCAAGGCATACCCAAAACGGCACCCTCTGGGGTCGATGCACTCAAAGACAACACGTCCATGACAACCAGTCAATTCATGGAACAAGTGCGCTATAACTCGGCCATGGAACAGGAATTGATGCGTAGTGTTCTTCAAATTGGTACGATTCAAGCCGCACGTGTTCACTTGGCAACACCCAAACAAAGTGTTTTTATTCGAGACCGAGTTCCACCTAAGGCATCCGTTGTGGTAACACCCTACCCCGGTCGTATGGTTGCACCTCAACAGGTTCAGGCCATCGTGCATTTGGTTTCTTCGAGTATTCCTTACCTCATGCCCGAGAATGTGACGGTGGTGGATAGTTTGGGAAAATTACTTACCGAATCTGCCACGGAGGGCAAGTTAGGTTTGACAACAGCTCAATCCCAACACAAGGCACAGCTGGAAGAAAATTACCGCGAGAAAATTCTTTCGATCTTGTCGCCGATCGTGGGCGAAAACAATGTTCGTACCCAAGTAAGTTTGAACCTGGACTTTACCCAAATCGAGAGTACCACTGAAGATTATGACACCCGAGACAAAGGCCCTAAAACACGTTCAGAAGTACTTTCTGAAGATCGGCAAGCGGCCCTGAAAGCTGAAGGGGTGCCGGGCAGTTTATCGAATAGACCTCCTGAAGAATCAGGCAGCAATAGTGACATTGCTAATGCGGATCACACACAGGCCCGATCTACTAAACAAACACGTAACTATGAGCTCGATCGAACGGTCAAACATGTGCGCAATGCCGTTGGCAGAGTGGAAAGATTAAGTGTTGCTGTATTGATTAACGCAACTCCTCCAACCAAAGGATCAGTACCCGCAGCCAATACTGCGGGGTACAGTGCAGATGAAATTGAACGAATGCAAAATCTGGTTCGCGGTGTTGTGGGCTTTGATGCGGATCGGGGCGATGTGGTGACTCTCATTCCGGCTCGCTTTGGACAGGAGCCTTTGCAAGACATGGGTTTACCATGGTATCAGGACCCAGTAACGATTAACTTCATCAAGACAGGTGCTCTAGCCCTTTCATTCATCATCTTCCTGATCGTCGTGGTATGGCCAATTACCAAATATTGGATCAAGCTGCATACACCAGTAACGGAAATGGATCGCCAAATGGATTTTGCAGATGGTGAACTTTCCCCTGAGGAGATTCGTATGATCCAAATCGGTGAAGGCGAAACCCTTGAAGAAATCAAGGCCAAACTCAAACCCAAGAAATCGGCCATATCTGCAGAAATGCTCGATACAGCCAATACCTACGATGACAAAGTGGCATTGATTCGACTTCTGGTGGCTGAAGATTCAGCGCGTGTCGCTAGTGTTCTGAAAAACATGATCAAAACTGCTTAGAGGAATATCATCATGGCAGCAACTAAAGAAAAATTCAAGGATAAAGAAGCCTCTAAAGCTAATTCGGGTTCGGATAAAAAAGGGGGTGGAGACAATCACAAAGACCCCAAATCCAATGACAGCGGCGTTATTGATGACAACAATCTAGCCCTTATTAATCAAGCCCTAGAGGATGAGCTACGCGAATTATCCAGCACACAAAGAGCGGCAGTGCTCATGCTTTTATTGGGTGAGCAGCAAGCCTCCGATATTCTGCGTTATATGAACCCCAAAGAGGTGCAAGCATTGGGCGCGGCCATGGTTTCGGTGGCTGATTTATCCCAAGAAGCCGTCAACTATGTGCTTGATGAGTTTGTGCTTACCCTGAAAAAACAAGCCAGCTTGGGCTTAGGGACCACCGACTATGTCGAAAAAGTATTCAAAAGGGCCTTGGGTGAAGACAAGGCGGCATCGGTATTGGGTCGCATCATGCCTGGACGAGGCAGTAAAGGATTGGAAATATTGCGCTGGATGGACGCTAGGTCTATCGCAGACATGATCATTAATGAACATCCTCAAGTATGCGCCATTATTTTGTCAGTGCTTGAATACGATGTTTCCGCAGATGTATTGGCATTTTTGCCCGCACAAACGCGATCTGAAATCATTCAACGTATTGCCAGTTTAGAAACGGTTCAGCCTTCTGCAATGAATGAGCTGGAAACCATTATGAAACAGCAATTCTCTAGTAACTCATCAGCCAAATCATCTAATTTTGGCGGCATTAAAACTGCAGCCAAAATTCTTAACTTCACCAAAACAGAGTTGGAAAGCGGCATCATTTCTGGGCTTAATGCCATTGACCCCGATTTGTGTTTAAAAATTCAAGACAACATGTTCTCGTTTGATAATCTGGCGCAGTGTGATAAGCGATCTATTCAAACCTTACTCAAACACATTGAAACGGATACATTGTGTATCGCCCTTAAAGGGTCTAATGAGGAGGTTAAAGAGGCCTTCTTATCCAACATGGCAACGCGGGCCCGCTCTATGTTTATGGATGAGCTTGAAGCCAAAGGGCCATTGCGTATAACTGATGTTGAAGATGCACAAAAAGGCATTATGCGCATTGCACGCAAACTATCGGATGCCGGCGAGTTAATGCTGGCTGGCCGTGGTGATGATTTTGTCTAATTGATATCATGGCGAATACAGCAACATTTCAACAAGCCAACTTTGGGGCTATTGCAGACACCATGTTGACCACTTTCAGGGCTGAAAAGTGGGAATTAACACTACCCACTCATGCGTTTGAAATACTGGAGATTCCTCATGAAACTGTGTCGTCAATGTCACCCGACATATCGGCGCAGGAGTTGAGTAGCAGCGACATCATAACGTTAGATAATTTAGCTGAAGAATGCGATCGCATGCCAGAAACGGAACAGAATTCACGCGAACAAGAAAGACTAGAACAACTGTTGGAGCAAAAATTTCAAGAGGGGTATGCAGCAGGATACGCGGAAGGCGGAATGCAAGGCCAAAACCATGCCGCGCAGATAGCTTGCGTGGTACCCGCTGTGAAAGTGCAATCTTTGCTTGAGAGTATGACCCAACATCTACACGCTCTTGTTGAAACACACGCACACCGACAATTTGATGCTTTCAAGCGTATGGCTTTGGGCTTGGCAGCAGAATTAGCCAAGGTTGAAATTCAAACCAATGCCAAGGCAATCGATAGCCTGGTACGCCATTGTCTCGAAGCACTCGATGCCGACGCTCAACGCATCACTATTGAGCTCCACCCCAATGATCGCATGCTACTTCAGCAGCAAGAGAAACCCGATGAATGGCAGCATTTTGACTGGGTAGAAGATCAAAACCTGCAACCCGGATCCGTCCGCATACGAACCGAGCATGCTGCCGTTGAAGACCTATTTCAAAACCGAATAGCCAGTTTGATGCAAGAGCTGTTGAGCCAATCTGAGGGAGATTCACATGTTTGATATTGATGAAGAGGTGACCCGTACCTTGGATCGCATTAAATTGCCCCTACCGATGCGAACCGGAACTCTATTAAAAGTAGTTGGCATGACATTACATGCACGTGGTTTGATTGCGCCTATTGGCGCACTTTGTGAGGTGGAAAGCACACTGGGCAACCCCATTCAGGCCGAAGTGGTCGGGTTTCATCACGAAATATTGTTTCTAATTCCATTTACTGATCCACAAGGCGTAGCCCCGAGTGCCACTATTCGTTTGATCTCACACAATACCAATGTCCGAGTTGGCAAAGCACTGATGGGGCGTGTTATTGATGGCCGAGGTATGCCACTCGATGGCTTGCCCCAACCTCAATTACCCCACTCAACCCCCCTGCTCGGTACAATGATTAACCCTATGACGCGGGGTTCTATTCATGAAGTTTTGGATGTAGGCGTCAAGGCTATCAATGCCTTCTTAACCATTGGGCGCGGGCAAAGGCTGGGGCTGATGGCGGGTTCGGGTGTCGGCAAAAGTGTATTACTTAGTATGCTCACACGCTTTACTTCAGCTGATGTGGTGGTGATTGGTTTGATTGGTGAACGCGGACGCGAAGTGGCTGAATTTATACAAACCACTCTAGGGGATGCGGGGCGCGAAAAGTCAGTAGTTGTGGCTGCGCCAGCCAATGTTTCCCCTGTTTTGCGTATTCGGGCTACCCATACCGCCCATGCTATTGCGGAATATTTTCGGGGTTTGGGCATGCATGTGTTATTACTCATTGATAGCTTAACCCGAGTTGCCCATGCCCAACGTGAGGTGGGGCTTGCCATAGGTGAACCACCGACTGCAAAGGGATATCCTCCTTCTGTATTTTCCCTCATCCCTAATCTCATAGAAAGAGGTGGTGTTGGCGACAAGGGCAAGGGATCGATTACGGCCATGTATACCGTACTGGCAGAAGGTGATGATGCACAAGATCCTATTGTGGATATTGCCAGAGCTTCGTTAGATGGACAAGTGATGCTTTCTCGCTCATTGGCAGATGCTGCACACTATCCTGCCATTGATTTAAATGGGTCAATCTCTAGGGTTATGCAAAGCATTATTGATCCCGAACAATGGCGTAAAGCCAATCGTATTCGCCGGCTATGGAGCCTTTACCAGCAAAATGCAGAGCTCATTCAAGTCGGTGCTTATCAAATGGGCAGCAACCCTGAGTTGGACGAAGCCATCCGTATGAATGAGCAACTGCGTGGCTTCTTGCGCCAAGATATGTTTGAACACTTCAACATCCATCAAGCCTTTGGCATGCTGAGCAACTTGAGGTAGAACACCATGAATCGAACGGCTCTTTGGAAACAGTTAGAAGAAAAAAAACAAATGGAACGAGATGCAGTGAGGGCCGATTATCAAACCACGCTCAGCTCAATCCAAAAGCTAGAAACGCACCTACAACGCTTAGATGCTCTGAGTGAAGAGTATCATGCGCAAGACTTAAAGGTTTCAACCGAGCAACACTTCATTTCACAAACACAAGGCGTTCGAAATACGATTCAGCAAATTATGCAGCTCCGTTTCAAAACCCAGTGTGAAATGGAAAACATGCGTACCAAACTATCGCAAATTCAAGTGAGCCTAGAAGCATTTGAACTGGAATGCGCCAAATACCGTAAGTTGCGGGAGCAATCCGAGCGTCAATCTATGTTGGCCGCAGACAAAAAAGTGCGTAAAGAAACCGATGCCATTGCGCTGCACTTACATCTCAAGCATCTATA